>JBEKGT010000049.1:0-10742 GCA_050012655.1 Gemmatimonadales bacterium
CGTGGCCGGAGCCGTGGTCCCCCAACGCAGGGCCGAGCCCGCCGGCCCGCACCGTCTCGCCCCCGGGCAGGCGCCCCCACGCGATCGAGCCCGTCCCCGCGAGGAGCACGATCCCCGCGCCGTCGCCGAACGCCGACTGCAGCGCGATGACGCCGTCGTGCGTCACGCGCACCCGCGCGAAGAGGCGCGTCCCCTCGAGCGCCGCCTGCAAGGCGAGCCGCTCCTCCTCGCGCCCCGTCCCCGCGGCCCCCACCACGAGCACGTCGCCCCGCACGGGGCGCTCCGCCTTCACCAGCGCGTCGCGGCACGTGTCCACGATCCGCGCGGCCGCCCCGTCGGCGTCGCCGGGCCGCACCGCCCCCGGAGCGCCCTCCGCACGCACTAGCACCGTGCCGTTGGCGTCGGCCACCGCCGCGGTCGTGTGCGAAGCACCTGCATCCACCCCGACGAGGACGCGCGCCGGATGCGTCACCGTGCGCGCCACGACTCGAGCCGCGTCACCCGTCACTTCCTCACCTCCTGCGGGGTAGCAACTCGGCCGAGCGCGCTCGAGCCCAACCCGATCGCCACCGTCACCGCCGTCCCCAGCGGCACATACCACGGCCACGCCAGCCGCGCCAGCGCCGCGAGCCACGCCGGGTGGCCGAGCGGCACGGTTAGGGGGCCGGCGAAGACCACCACCGCCATCAGCAGCGACCCGGAAACGAGCGCGAGGATCGCGTCCCCCTGCCGCACCCGGGGGAACCGCGCGAGCACGAAGGTCCCGAGGAGCGCGCCGTAGGTCAGCGAGGCGATCGACAGCGCCACCACCACCACGGGCGTGTCGCGGCTCCGGAAGAGCAGGGCCCCGGCGACGAGGACCGCCGCCCAGAGCAGCGTGAAGAGGCGTCCCGCGCGCAGCAGCCGCGTCTCGTCCGACACCCGGGCCAGCGGGGCGTAGTAGTCGTTCGTCGTCGCGGAGGCGAGGGAGTTGAGCGCCGACGCCGTCGAGCCCATCGCGGCCGCGAGGATCCCCGCGAGGACCAGTCCGCGCAGCAGCGGGGGGAGGTGGTGCGCCACGAACGACGGGAAGACCTCGTCCCCCGCGGCCGAGCGCAGCTCCGGCACCGCCGCCCACACCGCCACGCCCACCAACAGGAAGAGCGTGAACTCGCAGGCGACGACGAGGCCGCTCCCGACGAGCGCCGCGCGTGCCGCGCCGATGGAGCGGGTGGCGAGGAGTCGCTGCACGATGAGATGGTCGGTGCCGTGCGACGCGGCCGAGAGGAACGCGCCGCCCACCACGGCGGTGCCGAAGGCATAGGGCGCCGTGAGGGAGAGGTGCCAGTCGAACACCCGCAGCTTCCCCGCCGCCGCGGCGAGGGCGAGCCCGCCGGGCGCAAGGTGGATCGCCGCGGCCAGCGCGATCGCCCCGCCGACCATGTAGATGAACCACTGGAGCACGTCCACCCACACCACCGCGCGCAGCCCGCCGACGTAGGTGTACACCACCGTCGCCGCCCCCACCGCCAGGATCGCGCCGGGGTACGACCAGCCCGTGATCACCGCCAGAGGAATGGCCCCGGCGAACAGGCGCACCGCCGTGGCCAGCGCCCGCGTGAGGAGGAAGATCGCCGACGCCGCCCGCCGCGCCGGGGCTCCCCACCGCTGCCCCAACACTTCGTACGCCGTCGTGATCTCGCCGCAGAAATAGCCCGGGAGGAGGAGCCAGGCCACGCCGATGCGGCCGATGGTGTAGCCGATGGGGAGCTGGAGAAAGGTGAGGTCGCCGTGGAAGCCGATCCCGGGCACGGAGATGACGGTGAGCGCTGACGTCTCCGTCGCGACCACGGAGATCAGGACCGCCCACCAGGGCAGGTCGCGCCGCCCGAGGAAGTAGTCGGACGCCCCGGCTTGTCGGCGTCCCAGCCACGTCCCGAACGCCACGACGCCGCAGAGGTACGCCGCGGCCACGACCCAGTCGAGCGAACGCATAGGCCGCGAAAGCTACGTGCCGAGCGGGGGAGAGCCAGGCCTGGCGGCGGTGATAGGTGACAGGTGATAGGTGATGAGTGATGGGCGCTGGGTGATAGGTGCTGGGTGATAGGGAAGCGTGATGGGTGCTACGAGATAGAAGGGCGCCCCGCCGATTCCGCGGAGCGCCCCCATCACCCATCACGTACGACTCATCACGTATCACTCATCACTCATTACCCAGCACGTCCTACGCAGTGAAGCTCGTTCCGCACCCGCACCCGCCTGTGGCGTTCGGGTTCCTGAAGGCGAAGCCGCTCGACTGCATGGTGGTCACGAAGTCCACTTCCACGCCGTTCAGGTACTGCGCGCTGAACGGGTCCACGAAGACACGGATGCCTGACGCATCCACGATCAGGTCGTCCTCCAGCGGCTCTTCCTCGATGCTGAGCCCGTACTTGAACCCGGAGCAGCCGCCGGGAAGGACGCTCATCCGCAGGCCCCCCGTCTCGGCAGGGAGCTGCTCCGCGGCGATGAACTCCTTCACCTTCGCCGCGGCGGGCGGCGTCAGGGTCAGGGCGATCGGCTGGGTGGTGGCGCTCATCGTTCCCTCGCGTTAAAGGCGACAACTCTACTCAAGTATAGAATGGTCGCCCGGGGAGGTCAACGCGTGGGGTCCAGGGCCGCCGCAGCCACCGCCAGGTCCGCCACCTCCCGGCGCACCTCGCGGATGAGGTCGTTGTTGCGGGTGGGATAGACGCGGTTGGTGAGGAGGATGACGAACAGGTCCTGCTGCGGATCCACCCAGATGCTCGTCCCGGTGAATCCGGTGTGCCCGAACGCGCGTGCCGAGAGGTGCGACCCGGCGCTGGAATTCTCACTCGGCGTGTCCCAGCCGAGGGCGCGGCTCGAGAAGCCGGGCCGGTCCACGCGCGTGAAGAGGCCGATGGTCTCGGGCCGCACGAGCTGCAGCGGTGCCCCGCGCGCCTGTCCGTCTTGGCGTCTTGGCGCCTGGCCGTCTTGATCTCTTGGCGTCTGGCCGTCTGGAAGTCCTGGCCCCTGGGCGTCCTGGCGTCTGGCCCCCGTCCCCATCAGGAACTGCACGAACCTCGCCAGGTCCGGCGCGGTGCTGAACAGCCCCGCGTGCCCCGACACGCCCCCCATCGAGGCCGCGTTCTCGTCGTGGACCTCGCCCCGCACCAGGCGGTGGCGCCAGGTCGTGTCCATCTCGGTGGGTGCGATGCGCGCGCGCCAGCTCCGGGGCGGCAGGTAGCGGGTCTCCTTCATCCCGAGCGGACCGAAGAGCCGCGCTTCGAGGAAACGGTCGAGCCGCTTGCCGGTCAGGTGCTCGACCACCTCGGTGAGCAGCATCGCGCCCAGGTCGGAGTAGGCCATGCGCGCGCCTGGCGTCGCCTCCAGCGGCTCCGCGTTCACCAGCGCGAACATCTCCTCGCGCGAGTGCACCCGCTGGAAGAACGGCCGCCACGCCGGCAGCCCCGAGGAGTGGGTGAGGAGGTGGCGCACCGTGACCGAGTCGCCCCCCGCCGCGAAGGCCGGCACGTAGCGCGTCACCGGCGCGTCCAGGTCGAGCTTCCCTTCGTCCACGAGCATCATCGCCGCGGTCGTGAGCCCCACCACTTTGGTGAGTGACGCCAGATCGTACACGGTCGTCACGGTGACCGGTGTGCGGCCTTCGTAGTCGAGCCGCCCGACGGCGTGCAGGAAGAGGACGCCCTCGCGCCGGCCGACCGCCACGACGGCGCCGGGGAAGGCGTGGCGCGCGACGCTCGCCTCGAGGTACTCGGCGAGGGGCGCCCAGCGCGCGGGGACAGAGTCGGGCGGAGGAGCGGTCATGAGGGCGGCGACGAGGAGAAGGTAGCTCATGGCGGGGTCGGCGCGGGAGCCGCCGGCGGAGCCCCGCGCTCCAGCCCGGAGCCCAGAGGATAGAGCGGCGGCAGCGAGACGGGGAGCCGCCCGCCGATCGGCGCCAGACCGAGGAGCGCCTGCGCGGCGGCGCGTTCCGTGGGATCGGTGCTGTTCCACGCCACGAGGAACGCCGGCACGTGCGGCACCTGGGCCAGCACGTAGGGGCTCCCGAGGGAGACGAGGATGACGGGGTGCCCCGCGAGCGACAGCTCCTCGACCAGCGCCGCGAGCGCCGCGGGCACGCTCACGGCGTCGGGCCGCCACGCTGCCGGGCGGGGTGCGGCGGCGACGATCACCGCGCCGGCGCCGGTCGCCGCCGACCGCACCGAGTCGTACGATGCGGGCCCCGACGCCGGGTAGAGGCGGAAGGCACGCAGGGTGTCCACGCCGGCACGCAGCGTCTGGATGAGCGTCGCCCCCACGCTCGAGCCGCCGTCGTCCCCGTACGCCGCCACGACGACCCGGCGCCGCCGCTCGGGCGGGAGGGGCACGAGGCGGAGGCTGTCCCGCACCAGCACCACGCTGCGGCGGGCGATATCCTGGGCCAGCGTCCAGTCGGCCGTGCTGCCGACGGAGCCGGCGAGCGCGCGGAGGTCCACTTGACGTCGCGCCCACAGCCCGGCGCGCGTCTTCGCGGCGAAGATGCGTGCGACCGAGGCGTCGAGGCGTGCCATCGGGATCTCGCCGCTCTCGACCGCCGCCGCGAGGGCGTCGATGGCACTGGCCGCATCGCCCGGCATCAGCAGGACGTCGGCCCCCGCCTCGAAGGCGCGGACCGCCGCCTGCGCCGCGCCGTAGCGCGAGACGATGGCGCCCATGTTCAGGGCGTCGGTCACCACCAGCCCCCGAAAGCCGAGCTGGCCGCGGAGCAGGGTGTCGAGGACCGCCGCCGAGAGCGTCGCGGGGGGGCCTCCGGGGCCGGTGAGTGCCGGCACGGCGAGATGGCCGCTCATCACCGCGTCCACGCCGGCGCGCACCGCGGCGCGGAAGGGCACCAGCTCTACGGTGTCGAGGCGCGCGCGGTCGGCGCTGATGAGGGGGAGCGCCAGATGCGAGTCCACGCCGGTGTCGCCGTGGCCGGGGAAGTGCTTCGCCGTCGCCATCAGCCCGTGCTCCTCCACGCCGCGGAGGAACGCCGCGCCGAGCTCGCCGACGCGCTGGGGGTCCTCCCCGAAGGAGCGGGTGTTGATGATCGGGTTCGCCGGGTCGTTGTTGACGTCCACGACCGGTGCGAACACCCAGTGGATGCCGACCGCCCGGGCCTCGACCGCGGTCACGCGCCCCACCTCGTACGCGTCGAGTTCGCGCCCCGTCGCGCCCAGCGCCATATTGCCCGGGAAGGCCGTGCCGCCGCGGAAGCGCATCGCGGGGCCCGACTCCAGGTCGGCGGCCACGAGCAGCGGCAGGCGCGCCGCGCGCTGCAGCGCATTGAGCTTCGCCGCGAGGTCGTAGGGCGACGTCCCCACGCCGACCACGAACCCGCCGACCCCCTGGTCGCGGGCCAGTTGGAGCGCCGCCTCCATCGCGGCGTTGTCGCTCGCCCAGTACTCGCCGCCGATCCACGGCATCACCAGCTGGGCGGCCTTCTCCCGGATGGACAGGGAGGAGAGGGGCGGGGCCTCGCGGACCGCCGCGGCCGGCAGGGGCGGCGCCTCGATCTCCGCGACCTCGGGGACGGGCACGTCGAGCGGGCCCAGCGACGGCGCGGGCGGCACGTGCGCGCACGCGGCCAGCAGCGACGCCAGGAGCGGGAGCGGGAGTCGGAGATGAGAGCGATGCATCACGGTCCGATGGTGATGGGTGTGGCGTGCTTCGCGCTGGCGCTTCTGGGCGCAAGCCGAGGTGTGGCCCCGCGCGAGGACGGGCGCCGTGCGAGCGCAGCGAGCCGTCCGACCGTCCGAGTCCGGAGCCGCGTCTCGGCGCAGCGCCCCTCGGTCGCGCAGCGCCCAGCGGTGCTCCCCGGCATCGACGTCCTCTTCGCGGACTCGGCCCGGCTCGTCGCCGGCCGGCGCGTCGGACTGATCGCCAATGCCGCGGCCGTGGACCGCGCCGGCATCCCGACGATCGACCGGTTCGTGCTCTCGAGTAGCGCGCGGCTCGTCGCCCTCTTCGCCGCCGAGCACGGCATCCGCGGGACGGCGGCGCCCGGCGCCGTGGTCGGCGACACGGTGGACGCCGCGACCGGCATCCCAATCTACAGCCTATACGGGTCCCGGCGAGGCGCGCCCTCGCCCGAACAGATGCGGGACCTCGACGTCCTCGTCATTGACCTCCCCGATGCCGGCACCCGCACCTGGACCTACGTCACCACGACGGTCCTCTCGATGCGCGCGGCGCGCGCGGCGGGGAAGCCGGTCGTCATCCTCGACCGCCCGAACCCGATCGGCTGCGCCGTGCAGGGGCCGGTCCTCGACACCGCGTACGCCTCCTCCATCGGCGTGCTGCCTGTGCCCCTCCGCCACGGGATGACCCTCGGCGAGTTGGCGCGCTTCGCCAACGGCCGCCTCGGCGTGCGCGCCGACCTGCACGTGATCCCCGTGAAGGGATGGCGCCGCTGCGACTGGCTCGACGCCACGGGGCTCCCCTTCGTCCGCCCGTCCCCCAACCTCCCCGACCTGGAGGCGCTCGCCTGGTACCCGGGGACGGTGCTCTTCGAGGCGACGAACCTCTCGGTCGCCCGCGGGACCGACCTTCCCTTCCAGGAAGTGGGCGCACCCTGGCTCGATGCCCGCCGCGTCGCGCGGCTTATGGGCGAACGTTACGGCGTGCCGATGACCGCGGTGACGTTCACGCCGCACCAGCCGGGCGACGGCAAGTTCGGCGACACCGTCCTCGCCGGCGTCCGGTTCGCCGCCTTCGACCGCGGACGGGGCGACGCGATCCGCGACGCCCTCCGTCTCCTCGGCGTCATCGGCGAGGTACACCCCTCCGAGCTGCGCGTGGACAGCCTCGGCGTCGCCCGCCGGCTCGGCGTGCGGGCGCGGATGGGGAAGAACACGTGGCCGGCGGAGGTGAATGCGTTCGTGCGGCACCGGCGCCCCTATCTGCTCTATCGGTAGCGAGGCGCCCTTTCGTTTGCGCCACTCTGTTGCGCCCGTTAGTCTTCTAAGCTCGGTAAGCTATGGACAGAAACCGCGTTACGCTCATCCCCGGTCCGGTACGCTCGGCCTTCCTCAACCTGCTGGACCCGGTTGTGGGCTGGCTGATCCGCTGGCGCGTCCATCCGAACACCATCACGGTCGCGAGCGTCGTGGTCCTGTTCGGGGCGGGGATCGCCTTCGGGCTCGAGCGGCCCCGCGTGGGGGCGTTCTGGCTTCTGATCTCCGGGATCCTCGACATCCTCGACGGCAAGGTGGCGCGCCGCGGCGGGACATCCTCCGCCTTCGGGGCGTTCTTCGACTCCACCCTCGATCGCCTGGGTGAGGCGGCCCTCTTCTCCGGCATCGCGGTCTACTTCGTCATCACTTCCGGCCAGCGCTGGCCCATCCTGGGCCTCGGCGTGTCGCTCCTCACGATCGCCGGCTCGTTCCTCGTCTCCTACACCCGGGCGCGGGCCGAAGGGCTCGGCCTCGAGTGCAGCGTGGGCATCGCGCAGCGCCCCGAGCGCATCGTCGGGCTGGGCGTGCCGACACTGTTCTTCGGCGCCGGCCCCAACGGGTGGCTGCTGCTCGGACTCATGGCCGCGCTGGCGGTCGCCAACACCATCACCGTGATCCAGCGGATCGCGCACGTGTACCGGCTCACCGTCCCCCAGTCGGCCAACCGCCGGGAGTCCGGCGCGCCGGCCGTCCTCGCCGACCCCGTCCCGAAAGGAAAGTGACCGCGTGACGGCTCCTTCACCCCGCGCCATCCGGCCGGCCCAGGGGCGCCTCGGCGTCCTCTGTCCCGGCATGGGTGCTGTGGCGACCACGTTCATGGCGGGCGTCGAGAGCGTGCGGCGCGGGCTGGCCCTCCCCATCGGCTCCGTCACGCAGCTGGGCACCATCCGGCTCGGCAAGCGGACCGACAACCGCTCGCCGGCGATCAAGGACTTCGTGCCGCTGGCGAAGCTCGACGATCTGGTGTTCGGCGGGTGGGACCCGATCCCCGACGACGCCTTCACGGCGGCCACCAAGGCGGGGGTGCTGGAAGAGAAGCACATCGCGCGCATCGCGGACTTCCTCAAGGCGCTGAAGCCGATGCCCGCGGTCTTCGACCAGTACTACGTCAAGAGGCTGACCGGCACGAACGTCAAGAAGGGGAAGACGAAGCGGGACCTCGCCGAGCAGCTGCGCGAGGACATCCGCGCCTTCAAGGCGGCCAACAAGCTCGACCGCCTCGTCATGGTGTGGTGCGCGTCCACGGAGATCTTCATCCAGCACTCCGCCGTGCACGCCTCCCTCAAGGCGTTCGAGAAGGCGATGGACGAGAACCATCCCGACATCGCCCCGTCCATGCTGTACTCCTGGGCGGCGCTGATGGAGGGGGTGCCCTTCAACAACGGCGCGCCGAACCTCACGGTGGATTTCCCGGCGATGCAGGAGCTGGCGCGGGAGCAGGCGCTGCCGATCGCGGGGAAGGACTTCAAGACCGGCCAGACGCTGATGAAGACCGTCCTCGCGCCGATGCTGAAGTCGCGGATGCTCGGCCTCTCGGGCTGGTACTCGACGAACATCCTGGGCAACCGGGACGGCGAGGTCCTCGACGACCCGGAGTCGTTCAAGACGAAGGAGGAGTCGAAGCTCGGAGTCCTCGAGCACATCCTCCAGCCGGCGATGTATCCCGATCTGTACGGCAAGGTCTACCACAAGGTGCGGATCAACTACTACCCGCCGCGTGGGGACAACAAGGAGGGGTGGGACAACATCGACATCTTCGGATGGCTCGGCTATCCGATGCAGATCAAGGTGGACTTCCTCTGCCGCGACTCGATCCTCGCGGCGCCGATCGTGCTGGACCTGGCGCTCTTCAGCGACCTCGCGCACCGCGCGGGGATGTCGGGGATCCAGGAGTGGCTCTCGTTCTACTTCAAGAGCCCGATGGCCGCGCCGGGGCTGACCCCCGAGTGCGACCTCTTCATCCAGCAGACAAAGCTGAAGAACACCCTGCGGTATCTGATGGGCGAGGACCAGATCACGCATCTCGGGTTGGAGTACTACCAGACGGCGTAGTGGCGTCCCCCGGGCGCCGCGGCGGACGGCTCCCCCGCGCGGGGAGCCGTTTCGTCGTCCGGTCCCCGGCCGACGCCAGAGCATGAGGAGCGGCATGCATCTCGAGCAGTTCGTGGTCACGGCGGCGGGGTTCGCGGCCATCGGCTGGGTGCTCTGGTACTTCCTGGTGCCGGCCCGCCGCGGGGCGCCGCCGCGCCCACCCCGGGACGGTGCGTGAGCGGGGCCGGGGCGCGGACCGTGGACGGCGCCGATGCGGCGGACGGCGGCGAGGGGCGCGCGTCCCAGGGGACGGCGCGGGGCGCGGGCGTGGTGAAGGTATCGTTCCCGGTGGCGGGGATGACGTGCGCCGCCTGCGTGAGTCGCGTGCAGCGCTCCCTCACCGAGACCCCCGGCGTGCTCGAGGCCGCGGTGAACCTCGCCACCAACCGGGCGACCGTGGAGCTGGAGCGGGGCGCCGTGCGGCCCGGCGATCTCATCGCGTCCATCCGCGAGGCGGGGTACGACGTCGGCACGGAGAGCGCCCAGGTCGGCGTCGAGGGGCTCCGCTACGCCGGTGACGTCGCGCCCCTCGAGGCCGCCGTCGCCGCCATTCCCGGCGTGCTCGGCGCGGCCGCCAACCGCGCCACCGACACCTTGCGTGTCACGTACGTGCCCGGCCTGGTACCGATGCCGCGGATCGAGCGGGCGGTGGCGGAGGCCGGCTTCGTCCTCGCCGCGCCGATCGCCGAGGCGGATCCCGTCGAGCGCGAGCGCCTCGCGCGCTCGCGTGAGGTGCGGCGGCTCGCCGCGCGGGGGAGCGTCGCGGCCGTGGTCGCGATCCTCGCGATGGTCGGGTCCATGCCGATAATGGGTGGGGGCGGCGCCGGGAGCGCCGACCTGCTCGTGCGCCTCGTGATGCCCCTCCACCACGCCCTCGCACAGGCGCTGCCCTGGCTCTTCGAGATCCCGCCGCAGCAGCTCAAGATCGGGCTCTTCGTGCTCACCCTGCCCGTGGTCCTGTGGGCGGGTGCGCACTTCTACGTGGCCGCGTGGCGCGGCTTCCGCCACCGCAGCGCGGACATGAACACCCTCATCGGCGTGGGCACGGGCGCTGCGATGCTGTACTCGACCGTCGCGACCTTCGCGCCGGGCGTGTTCACCGGCGCGGGGCTCCCCGCCGACGTGTACTACGAGGCCGTCTCCACGATCGTGGCGCTGATCCTCATCGGCCGGCTCCTCGAGGCGCGGGCCAAGGGGCGCACCTCGGCCGCCATCGGGCGGCTCATCGGCCTGCGGGCCCGCACCGCGCGCGTCTACCGCGACGGCGTCGAGGTGGAGGTGCCCGCCGCCGAGGTGCAGGTGGGCGACTTCATCAGCGTGCGCCCGGGGGAGAAGGTCCCCGTGGACGGCGTGGTCCGCAGCGGCCATTCGGCGGTGGACGAGTCCATGCTCACGGGGGAGGCGACGCCCGTCCCGAAGAAGGAAGGGGATGAGGTCACCGGCGCGACGATCAACAGCTCCGGCGCGTTCGTCTTCGAGGCCACCCGCGTGGGCCACGACACGGTGCTCGCGCAGATCGTGCGGCTCGTCGAGGAGGCCCAGGGGAGCCGCGCCCCCGTGCAGCGTCTCGCCGACCGCATCGCCGGCGTCTTCGTGCCCGTCGTCCTCGCGGTCGCGATCCTCGCCTTCGTGCTCTGGTTCGACTTCGAACCGCAGCCCGCCGCGGTCTTCGCC
>JBEKGT010000050.1:0-10726 GCA_050012655.1 Gemmatimonadales bacterium
GGCACGCTCTCGACGGTCACGAAGCCGCCGTGCTCCTGCACCAGCCCGAACACCACCGCCATGCCGAGTCCCGTGCCGGCACCCGCCTCCTTCGTGGTGAAGAAGGGCTCGAAGAGGCGCTGCCGCACGTCCTCCGTCATCCCGGCGCCGGTGTCGGCGACCGAAAGCACCACCCAGTCGCCCGGCGCGCCGGCGCCCAGTAGCTCGCAGTCGTCGCGACCCAGTGTCACCCCGTCCACGCCGATCACGATGGTGCCGCTCCCGCTGATGGCGTCGCGCGCGTTGGTGACGAGGTTCATCAGGATCTGGTCGATCGCCCCCGCGTCGCCGCGGATGGCCGGGCCCGGCGACGCCGCGCGCACCACCAGCTCGATGTCCTCGCGCACCAGGCGGCGCACCAGCCGCGCGAATTCCGCCGCCGCGTCGCCCAGCGGGAGGGTGCGCGTTGCCAGGTGCTGGCGCCGGCTCACCGCGAGCAGCTTCTGCGTCAGGTCGGCCCCGCGGCGCGCCGCCTTCTGGATGTTCTCCACGTCCTGCAGCATCGGCGCCTCGGGCGACAGCTCGGCGAGCACCAGCTCCGCACTCCCGATGATGGCGGTGAGCAGGTTGTTGAAGTCGTGGGCCACGCCCCCCGCGAGCCGG
Organism: Gemmatimonadales bacterium; assembly: GCA_050012655.1. Lineage (GTDB taxonomy): Bacteria > Gemmatimonadota > Gemmatimonadetes > Gemmatimonadales > JACORV01 > JADGQW01. The sequence goes on from JBEKGT010000050.1 coordinate 643, forward strand.
CCCAGCTCCTCCATCTTCTGCACCTGCCGGAGCTGCCCCTCCAGCGCCGACTCCCGCGTCACGTCGCGAGCCACGGCCACCAGGCTCGTCACCGCGCCGCCCGGGTCGCGGACCGGCGAGATCGTCGTCTGCTGCTCGTAGAGGGTGCCGTCCTTGCGGCGGTTCGTCATCCGTCCCTGCCAGACCCCGCCCGCCAGGACCGTCGCCCACAGCCCCTGGTAGAAGTCGTCGTCCTGCCGGCCGCTCTTCAGCACCCGCGGCGTGCGGCCCGACACCTCCACGCGGGAGTACCCCGTGATCCGCTCGAACGCCGGGTTGACGTACTGGATCGCCCCCCGCACGTCGGTGATGACGACGATCTCCGTCGCCTGCTCGATGGCGGCGACGAGGAGCGAGCGCTCGGCCTCCGCATGACGCCGCTCCTCCTCGCGCTCGAGCCCCTCCAGCGCGTACGACAGGTCCGCTGCCACCTCGTCGAGGAGCTTGAGCTCCTGCGCGTCGAAGAACTGCGGGTCGGCGGCCTGCAGGCTGAAGACACCGATCACCCGCCCGTGCATGCTCAGCGGGAGGGCGGCGTTGGCGCGGAAGCCGCGGGCCAGCGACACCTCCCGCCACGGCGCCATCGCCGGGTCGGTGGCGATGTCGCCGCTCGTCACCGTCCGCCCCTCGCGCACCGCGCGCCCCGTCGGGCCCCGGCCCAGCGGCTCGTCCCGCACGCTGACGCGCAGGCCCTCGAGGTAGCCCTGCGCCGCGCCCGCCCATGCCACCGGCCGCACCGCGTCCCCCTCCACCATCCCGATCCACGCCAGCCGGAAGGTCCCCACCTCCACCGCGACCCGGCATGCCTCGCGCAGGAGCGCGCCCCGCTCGCGCGTGCGCACGATGGTCTCGTTGATCTGGCTCAGCACCGCGTACAGCCGGTTCAGGTCGGCGATGCGCCGCTCCTGCCGCCGCCGCTCGGTGATGTCGCGGATGATCCCCTGCAGGTACTGCTGGCCCTCGATGACGATCAGCCGGGCGCTCGCCTCGATGGGGAAGCGTGAGCCGTCCTTGCGCTGGTGCGTGATCTCGTAGACCGCCCCGCCCCGCTCCTCCACCTCCCGCATCGTCCAGTCCACGTCCGCCTCGGCGCCGGGGCCGCGCAGGTCGGCGATCGTCAGCCGCAGCATCTCCTCGCGCGTGTACCCGTACTCTTCCAGAGCGCGCTCGTTCGCGTCCACGACCCTCCCGCTCCGGTCCGAGAGGAAGATCATGTCGTTGGCGAACCGCGTGAGGAACTCGTAGTGCCGCGCCAGGGCCCGGCGCTGCACCTCCCCCTCGTACAGCTCCCGGTAGTGCCGCAGCGCCCGCTGGCGCCACAGCGCCCAGACCACCGCCGCCGCCGCGACGACGAGCGCCAGCAGCAGCAGCACGACCGAGAGGGTGCGCGCGCGGAGCGGCTCCCGCACCTCGGCGGCGTCGATCTTCGCGACCAGAGCCCACCCCGAGCCCGGCACCTGCCGGAGCGCCGCCAGGACGGGCGTGCCGCGGTAGTCCCGCGCCTCGACGAGTCCGGTGCGGCCCGCGCCCGCCAGCGCCGCTGCCCGCGTGGTGTCCGCCAGCGGGATGCGGAGCGTCAGCGCCGTGTGCGCCTGGTGCCGAACGTCGTTCAGGAACAGCACGTCCGCGCCCTCGCGGCGCACGAGGAGCACCTCCGCCGTCCGGCTGGGCGTGGGCCAGGAGCGGAGGAGCGGATAGAGGAACCGGTCGGGATCGATCTGCAGCAGCAACGCCCCGAACACCGCGCGGTACCCGCCCTCGAGCCGATGAAGCGGGACGACGAGGTCCAGGCGCACCAGGCCGCCGGGGCCGGCACGGTGCAGCGTGCCGAAGACGACCTCGCCGGTCCCCAGCGCCTGCGCCACCGACACGCGCGTGTCCGGATCGGTCGGGTGGCCCGGCGCACCCACCTCGACGCGCACCCGGCCCCCGGTGTCCACGATGGCGGCGTGCGAGTACCCGCGGCTCATCAGCGTCCGGAGCCACTCCCGGATCCGCTCCACGTCCGCGGCCCACGGTCTGGTGCGGAGGAACACCTCGAGGCCACGCACGGTGTTGGGGCTCTGGCGGATGACGTTCGCGTCCGCGAGACGCTCCGTGCGCCACTGCACGATCTGCTGGAGCGTGAGGTCCGCCACCGCCGAGACCGACTCCCCCGCCTCTCGCCATACCGCCGCCGCCTGGCGGCCGTACCACACCACGCCCGCCGCGCCGATGCCCGCGAAGCAGGCGAGGAACACGGCGACCAGCGGCCACACCGGACCGACCGGCTTCGGCGGGGCCGGGACCTCGGCCAGCGGCGAGGGGAGCGGCGGCTGCGACACCGGCTACGCCGCCCGCTCCCGGTGCGCGTCCCAGTAGACGGCGGCGCCCAGGAGGAGGAAGGTCCCGAGTCCGATCCAGTTGCTCCACGTTCCCAGCCACGCGCCGATGCCGAGCGCCGCGACGCGGGTGAGGTCCGGCACCAGCACGACGTGGCCCGAGTCCTCGATGAACTTGAGGAGCGCTGCCAGCACCCCGACCAGGGCGCCGCCGGCGATGAAGCCCGAGGCGATCAGCGTCCCCTTCTCGTGCCGCGCCTTCGCCAGCGCCGCCTCCGGCGACGAGCGCTGCAGCAGCCACGCGATCGCCGCCCCCAGCACCAGCGGGGAGTTCAGCTCCATCGGGAGGTACATCCCGAGCGCGAAGGCGAGCCCCGACACGCCGCACAGCTCGCTCGCCACGGCGAACACGGCCCCGATGCCGTACAGGAACCAGGGCGCGCCTCCCGAGCCCATCACGCCGCGCAGCACCGCCGCCATCGCGTTGGGCTGCGGGGCGGGCAGGGGATGCGGGTGCAGCGGGCCAGGCGAGAACCCGTACACCTTCGCCATCAGGAGGATGACCGCCGTGGTGGCCGCCGACGCCACCACCGCCCCGAGGATGTTCGAGATCTCGATCTGACGCGGCGTGGCGCCGAGCCAGTAGGCGATCTTGTACTGCGTCACCAGTGAGCCGCTCATCGAGAGCGCGGTGCACACCACGCCGCCGATGAGGAGCACCTGCAGCATCCCGCCCGGCCCCGTGAGGCCGAGCGCCGAGAGGACCACCGCGGTCACGATCAGTGTGGTGAGCGTCATCCCCGAGATCGGGGTGATCGAGATCATCGCGATCGCCCATGCCGAGACCGCGGCGAAGAGGAAGGCGATGACCAGCGTCATCACGGTCGAGAGCGCAGCGAGGGTCGTGGCGTGCGGGTCCCCCGCCAGGACGGAGAGCCGGAAGTAGAGGAAGATCAGGAGCCCCGTCCCGAGGATCCCGAACAGCACCCCCGACATCGGGAGGGCGCGGTCGGTGCGCACCGCCTCGGCCGCCGTGCTCTGGCCCTTCGCCAGCCGCGCCACCTCGCCGAACGCCTGTTTCGTCGCCTGGAGGATGACCGGCGACATCTTGAGGATCGAGAGGATCCCGGCGGCGAAGATGCCGCCGATGCCGATCGGCCGGACGTACTCGAAGAAGATGTCCTCCGGCGGCATCTGGGCCAGCGGCACCGCGCCCCCCGCGATCGCCCCCGGCACCCAGTGGCCCAGGTACGCGAAGAGAGGCACCAGCACGAAGAACGACACCATCGAGCCGGCGAAGATGATCGCTGCGTAGTCGAGCCCCATGATGTAGCCGAGGCCGAGCACCGCCGCCGACGTGTTCATCGTGAAGACGGCCTTCACCTTCGTCGTGAAGCCGTCGAGGAAGCCGATCGACGCGGTGGAGAAGTTCTCCACCCAGCCGTGCATCGAGGGCCCCACGAAGTCGAACAGCGCCGCCACCACCGCCGCGTAGGACAGCACGACGGCGCTGCGCCCGCCGCGGTTCCCCGCCACCAGGATCTCCGTCGTGGCCCGCGCCTCGGGGTACGGCAGCTTCCCGTGCAGGTCACGCACGAAGTAGCGCCGGAAGGGCGCGAGGAAGAAGACGCCCAGCACCGCGCCGAGGAGGGGGACGAGGAAGATCTGCCAGAAGGAGGAACGGCTCTCCAGCCCGAGGATGTACACCGCCGGCATCGTGAAGACCGAGCCGCCGGCCACGATCCCCGACGTGGCGCCGATGGCGAGCACGTTCACGTTCTCGAGGAGGGTGGAGGCGCGGCGCTGCATCGCCTTCACCATCAGCACCGAGAAGCCGACCGCGAGGATCGAGATCGGGATCGCCGACTCGATGCCCTGCCCGAGCTTCAGGGCGATGTACGTCGCCGCGGCGGAGAAGATCAGCGACCAGAGCACCCCCTGCACGATCGAACGCAGGGTGACCTCGAGGGTCGCCGAGGCGACCGGCACCACGGGCTCGTACGTCTCGCCGGCGGCCAGCTCGCGGAACGCGTTCTCGGGGAGGCGGAGGTCGTCAGTCGGCACGGTACTGCTCCATCACCGAGGCGATGACGCGGCGCGAGAGGGAATGGTAGCCCGGCTCGGCCGCGGCGAAGATCTCCTTCGCCAGCGCCCGGGTCCGCGGGTGGCGGCCGAGGGCGGCGTAGAGGGGCCGCAGGTACTTCATCCGGCCCACGCGGGTGAGGACCTCGCGCACCCGGCCGAACACCGGCTCGTAGTCGGAGCCCGCCGCGATGACCAGCCACTCGACCAGCAGCTCGTGGTTGCCCCTCCCGCTCAGCTTCAGGTTCGCGTCGAGCCACGCGCAGGCGTTGGCCCCCAGCTCGCGCGGCAGATGCTGGAGGTAGACCAGCATCTCCGACGGGGTCCACGCGGCCACCTGCGCCGGCGCCGGCCGCGCACCGCCCGCGAACCCTGCGGCCAGCGCCGTCAGCGCCGCCACGCTCGCCGAGCGGAACACCGGCGCGTTGGCCGGCATCCCCACGGCGTACAGCCACTCCTGCGCGCCGACCTGGGCCGCCACGCCCGGCAGCTCGGCCTCGAGGAAGGCGAGGAAGTCCTCCGTCGTGATCGACGTGAAGCGGAACCGCCCGAGGTACGCCTGCAGGAACCGGCCGAACCGCTCGCGCCCCGCTGTAGCCTCGAGGAGGGCGACGAACCGCGCTCCCTTCTCGTACGGGATGGACGAGTACGCCTCGTCGGGGTCCACCCCCACCATCTGGGTGCGCAGCTTCGTCAGCGGCGAGTCGGCGCCGAAGCGCTCCACCGACTCGTCGAGGGCGTTCTGGCCGAGCGCCCACGCCACGGCCACCGCCTCCGGTCCGTGCAGCGCCTCCACGATGCGGCGCTCCGCCCACACGGTGAAACCCTCGTTCAGCCAGAAGTGCTCCATCGTCGCGTTGGTGACGAGGTTCCCCGTCCACGAGTGCGCCAGCTCGTGCGCCACCACGTCCACCAGCGAACGGTCGCCGGCGAGGAGCGTGGGGGTGAGGAACGTCATCCGCGGGTTCTCCATCCCGCCGTACGGGAACGACGGCGGGAGGACGAGCATGTCGTAGCGATCCCACGGATACGGCCCGAAGAGCGACTCCGCCGTCCCGATCATCGCCTCCACGCCGGCGAACTCCCACGCCGCCGCCTCGACCGTCGCCGGCTCCGCCCAGACCCGCGCGCGGGGGCTGAGGTCCCGCGAGGCGAGGTCCCCGACCGCGAGGGCGAGGAGATACGAGGGGATGGGCTGCGGCATCTCGAAGAGCCACGTCTTCGTGCCCGGCCGGGGACCGGCCTTCGTCCCCGCGGGCCCCGCGGACATCACCGCCGCCAACGTCTCCGGGATCGTCACCTCGGCGCGATAGGGCGAGCGCACGTACGGGCTGTCCTGGCAGGGGAGCATCGCCCGGGCGTTGATGGACTGGCACTGGCTGAAGAGGAAGGGGTGCTGCTTCCCCTCCGTCTGCACCGGGTCGAGCCACTGGAGCGCCGCGCTGTCGGGCGCGGTCTCGTAGGCGATCTCAACCGCCTTCGTGCCGGCAGGCAGGTCGAGCCGCAGACGCCGGCCGAGGATCGGCTCCTCCTCGCCCAGCGCGTGCGGGACCGGCCGGCCGTCGTCGGTCCGCACGGAGAGGATCCTCAGCCCCTTGGTGTCGAGGTCGAGGTCGCCCTGCGCGGGGCCGCCGAGGTCGAGAAGGGCCCGGCCGACGAGCACCTGCCGGGCGAAGTCCACGTCGAGGGCGAGCGCGAGGCGCCGCGTGCGCGGCTGATCGGCATCGAAGTAGGAGTGGGGATCGAGACGGGCCATGCCGGGCTCTCGGGCTGATGGTGGAGGAGCGCATCAACGAACCGTAGACCGTGTACCGTGGACCGACGCACCGTGAACCGCCGACGGACGGCGCCCGCAAAACGTGTGCTCTCGGGGCTACGGGCGCCAGTCCGCAGCGCCACCCTTGACGCACCCGTTCAGGCGTGTCCTCTTGCAGGGACCGCGGTGTGCGGCGCGCGGTCAAGGGCCAACGGTGAGCGGTCTACGGTCAGCGGTGAGAGGAGCCCCTCATGAGCACCACCGGTGCGCAGGGCGGCGGGATCGGCCGCCGCGACTTCCTCAAGATCGGCGGCGCCGCGACGGCCGGGATCCTGGCCGGCGGCGTCGTGCCGGGGCTCGCGACGGCGGAGCCGGCGCTCCCCCACAATCCGGCCACCCAGGCGGCCATGCCGACCCGCAACCTCGGCAAGACCGGCTACCGCCCCGGGATCTTCTCCCTCGGCGGGCAGGCGGCCGTCGAGCAGCCGAACAACGACGCCATCGCCGTCCCGATCGTGGACCGCGCCATCGAGCTCGGCGTCAACTACGTGGATACCGCCGCGGCGTACGGCGGGAACGACCGCTGGAGCCAGCGCTACATCGGCCAGGTGATGCGGCAGCGCCGCAACCAGGTCTGGCTCTCCTCCAAGACGCACGACCGCACCCGCGACGGCTCGCTGCGCCTCCTCGACGAGTCGCTCCGCCTCCTGAACACCGACCACCTCGACCTCTGGCAGCTCCACAACATCTCGCGGATGCAGCAGGTCGAGCAGATCTTCGGCCCCGGCGGCGCCATCGAGGCGCTCACGCAGGCGCGCGAGCAGCACATGGTCCGTTTCCTCGGCTGCACCGGCCACGCCGACCCCGCGGTGCTGATGGAGATGCTCCGGCGCTTCCCCTTCGACACCATCCTGATGGCGCTCAACGCCGCCGACCGGCACCACCTCTCGTTCGCGGCGGAGCTGCTGCCGATGGCAGTCGAGCGGGAGATGGGGATCATCGGGATGAAGATCCCGGCGCGCTCGCGGATCCTCTCGACGTGGACGCCGCCGCCGCCGAGCCCGCAGCCCGGCTTCGAGGGGAACGCCACCAGCGCCGGCGCGATCACCATCCGCGAGGCGATGTACTACACCCTCTCGCATCCGGTCAGCACCGTCATCATCGGGTGCGACTCGATCGCGCAGGTGGAGGAGAACGTCCGGCTCGCCCAGGCCTTCACCCCGCTGAGCGAGGCGCAGCTCACCGCCCTCGCGGCGCGGACCGAGCCCGTCGCGCGGCAGGCGCTCTTCTTCAGGAGCTGGAGCTAGGCGGCACCACCCTCGGCCGGCGCCCCTCCCGGCGCCGGCGGCCCCGCTGAGCCATCCATTTACGACTACTTGGCTCGGAATTTGCGCCAGGAACGGGCGTCCGCGGGTCGCCACGCGCGGGCGCCTGTGCGTAGTTTGCACGGTTGACCACCCTGGGCTGGACGTGGAGGCAGGATGTTCTACGACACGGGCTGTTACGGCCGCGTGCTGCTGGGGAGCCTGAACGCCGAGACGGCGGCGCGCCTCGCGGCGTTGCCGGGCGAGTGGCTGGAGTTCGACGCGGACGAGGAGGCGATCGTCGTGCGGCACACCCAGCCCACGGCGGGCCCCTCGCTGCCGACGATCGCGGGGGAGCTGGTGGCCATCCTGGCCGAGGTGCCGGCGGCGCAGCAGGTGCTGATCCGGGGCGGCGATCTCTTCGTGCATACCGAGAATTCGGCGCAGCTCGTCCGCCTGCGGGTGGAGCCGGGCGGGGCGCTGCACGTGCGCTGGGCGCACCCCGACTACGCGAAGGCGCGGCGCCAGGCGTACGTGCGCGGCGCGGAAGCGCTGGTGGATCCGCGCATCCAGCGGCTGAACGGCAGCGTGCGCTTCACCGCAGCGGACGCGGGGAGCGCCGCAAAGGAGCTCGAGGCGCTCGCCGACGCGTACGAGGGGCTCTACCCCGAGGGGGAGGTCCGCGTGACGACGGCGTCGGGCGGGAGCGTCCAGGCCGACCTCGCCGACGTGAACCTCGACGTAGACCTGCTGCTGCAGCGGCTCGACCAGCTCGCCGTGCCCGGCTCGCTCGTGGGGCAGGTGGAGGTCAGCTCCTTCGCCGGCGAGGCCCCGGAGCGCTATGCGCGGTTCGTCTTCGAGAGCGGGCGGACGTACATCCAGCGGCCGGTGCTGTGGCATTCGGACACTTGAGCCGTCAGCCGTCAGCGACCACTCATCACCTATCACCTATCACGCCCCCCTATCACCCATCACCCATTGCCCATCACTCATCACCCATGACTCTTGACTACGGACTGACCGAAGAACAGCGCGCCATCCGCGACCTGGCGCACGAGATCGCCGAGAACGAGCTGCGCCCCGTCGCGGCGAAGTACGACGCGAGCGGGGAGTTCCCGTGGCCCGTCGTCGAGACGATGGCGAAGGCCGACCTGTTCCGGACGTTCATCCCCGAGGAGTACGACGGCATCGCCGGCGGGACGCCGACGATGAACCTCGTGCTGGTGACGGAGGAGCTCTCGCGGGCGTGCGGCGGCATCGCTCTCGCCCTCGCCGGCACCGCGCTCGGCGCGATGCCGATCCTCCTCGGCGCCAGCGAGGAGCATAAGAAGCGCTTCCTTCCCGGCATCGCGGCGGGGAAGCGGCTGGCGGCGTTCGCCCTCACCGAGCCCGAGGCGGGCTCCGACGCGGGGGGCATCCGCACCACGGCGCTGAAGGACGGCGACCACTACGTCCTCAACGGGACGAAGCAGTGGATCACCAACGGCGGCGAGGCGGAGATCTACACCGTCATCGCACTGACCAATCCCGCCAAGGGGCCGCGCGGCGCGAGCGCCTTCATCGTCGAGAAGGGGACGCCGGGGTTCACCTTCGGGAAGAAGGAAGACAAGATGGGCATCCGCGCCTCGGCGACGCGGGAGCTCAACTTCGCCGATTGCCGGGTGCCCGCGGAGAACCTGATCGGGCGCGAGGGGACGGGCTTCATCACCGCGATGCGGACCTTCGACGCGTCGCGCCCGGGCGTGGGCGCGCAGGCGCTGGGCATCGCGCAGGGCGCGCTCGAGCTGGCGATCGCGTACGCGTGCGAGCGGCGGCAGTTCGGCTCGCCGATCTCGGCGTTCCAGGGTCTCCGCTTCTCCCTCGCCAACATGGCGACCCAGATCGAGGCGGCGCGGGCCCTCATCTACGCGACCGCGCGCCACATCGACGCCGGCCCGAAGGAGCGGCCGACCCTCTACTCGGCGATGTCGAAGCTCTTCGCCTCCGACGTCGCGGTGCAGGTCACCATCGACGCGCTCCAGGTCTTCGGCGGCTACGGCTACATGCGGGACTATCCGATCGAGAAGTACATGCGGGACGCCAAGATCACGCAGATCTACGAGGGCACGAACCAGATCCAGCGGGACGAGATCAGCAAGATCCTGATCGGCGAGCAGATCTCGAAGGGCGGGCGAAAGTAGGGGGACCCGCCGCTCACCGCTCACCGCACACCGCACACCGAACGCCACGGCCCCGCTGGAGCGAATCCGGCGGGGCCGTGGTGTCTTTTCGGCGCAGGGTGCCGCGCGCGATCAGCAGCGATGGTGCGCGGTTAGCGGTGAACGGTGAGCGGTCAACGGTGAACGGTCACCGGTCCACGGTCATCGGGTCAAACGGTACAGCAGGATCGCCGAGCGCTTGATCTGGAGCGGCAGGCTGGCGAGGTCGATCCACTCCCCCGGCGCGTGCGAATTGCCGCCGTACGCCCCGAGCCCCGACAGCGCGTCGGTGTAGGGCGCCACGAACGACGCGTCCGACGCCCACCGCTCCTCCGGCGGCAGGATGCGCATCGGCGGCTGGCCGAGGTCGCGGGTGACGGCGTT
>JBEKGT010000051.1:0-10721 GCA_050012655.1 Gemmatimonadales bacterium
TCCCACGCCCCCTTCGCGACGTCGTCCACGTGGGTCGGCGTGCGCCACTCGTCGCCGTACAGCGTCACCGGCTGGCCGCGCAGAAGGGTCTCGCACTCGAACGCGGGGCGCATCATCACGCCGCTCTCGCCGACGAGGAGCGAGGTGCGGATGATGACCGCGGTGCGGTGCTCGCTCCGCACCAGGACTTCGGCGTCGGCCTTCATCGCGCCATAGGGGAGGAGGGGCGACACGGGGGCACCCTCGTCGTACTTCCCCGTGCGGCCGTCGAAGACGAGATCGGTCGAGAAGAAGATGAACTTCGCGCCGAGCTGGGCGGCGGCCGCCGCCGCCCGGCCCGCCGCATCGACGGTCGCCAGGCGGTCCTCACGGTCGTAGGCGCAGAAGAAGACGGCCTGCGGCCGCTCGCGCTCCAGCAGGCCGCGCAGGGCGGTCGGCGAGCGGATGTCGAGCTGCGTGTCCCGCCAGCTGCCGGGGCGCACCGGGCGGCGGCCGCCGGTGCCGATCAGGTCGATGTCACGAGGGGCGAGCGCGAGGAGTCGCGAGCCCAGGAAGCCCGAGGCGCCGACGACGAGCGCGCGGCGGGCCCCGGGGCTCAGTCGGCCGCCTCGAGGTGACGGGCGCCCTGCCGCCGGTCCCGCTCGGCGGCCGTGCGCACGGCCAGGCCGTACAGCCGGATGAAGCCGGCCGCGTCGCTCTGCCGGTACACGCCGTCGGCGCTGAACGTGGCGAGGCCCTCGTGGTAGAGGGAGTACGGCGACTGCCGGCCGGCCACGCGCACGCCGCCCTTGTAGAGCGTCATCCGCACGGTGCCGGTGACGCGGCGCTGGGCCTCGTTCACGAGGGCGTCGAGCGCCTCGCGCTCGGGCGTCCACCACCGGCCGTCGTACACCAGATCAGCATAACGCCTGCCGAGATCATCGGCCAGCGCCAGGGTGCGGCGGTCGAGCACCAACTGCTCCAGCTCCCGGTGCGCCTGGAAGAGCACCGTGCCGGCGGGGGTCTCGTACACCCCGTGAGACTTCATCCCGACGAGGCGGTCCTCCACGATGTCCGCGCGCCCGACGCCGTGCTCGCCGGCGAGGACGTTGAGCGCCTCGATCAGCTCCACCGGACCCAACGGCGCGCCGTCGAGGGAGACCGGCTCCCCCGCCTCGAAGCCGATCGTGACCTCGGCGGGGCGGTCGGGGGCGTCCACCGGGTCCTTCGTCAGCATGTAGAGGTCGGCCGGCGGCGCGAGCCACGGGTCCTCGAGGCTCCCTCCCTCGTGGGAGATGTGCCACAGGTTCCGGTCGCGGCTGAAGGGCTTCTCCGCCGTCGCGGTCGTGGGGATGTTCCGCGCCTTGAGGTAGGCGATCAGATCCTCGCGGCCCTTGAGCTCCCACTCGCGCCACGGGGCGATGATCGCCAGGTCGGGGGCGAAGGCGGCGTAGGTGAGCTCGAAGCGCACCTGGTCGTTCCCCTTCCCCGTGCAGCCGTGCGCGAGGGCCGTCGCACCCACGCGGCGCGCCAGGGCCACCTGCCGCTCGGCAATGAGGGGACGGGCCATCGAGGTGCCGAGGAGGTAGGTCCGCGCATAGATGGCGTTGGCCTTGAGGGTCGGCCAGATGAACTCACGGACGAAGCGCTCGCGCACGTCCTCGACGTAGCACGCCTCGGCGCCCGAGTTCCTCGCCTTCTGCTTGATGCCCTGGAGCTCGCCGGCGCCCTGCCCCACATCGGCCGCGACGCAGATCACGGTCGCCTGATAGTGCTCGCGCAGCCACGGCACGATGGCCGAGGTGTCGAGCCCGCCCGAGTATGCCAGCACGATCTTGTGCGTCATCGTTCCGCCCCCGCCCGGTCGCCGTTGGTTTATGCACTAGCGTGCATAAAGATACGGCTGCCGGGGCGCGCCGGTCAACCCGGCCGGTGCGGGGCCTCGAGGAGGTCGCGGAAGCGCCGGGCGAGGTGGAGGCGGGCGCCCACGCTCCGCGCGATGACGAGGAGGGTGTCGTCGCCGGCGACGGTGCCGAGGATCCCGGGCCACTCCTCGTGGTCGAGAGCGGCGGCAAGGGCGCCGGCGCTGCCGGTGGAGGTAGTGAGGACGAGGAGGGGGCCGACGCCGTCCACGCGCAGGAGCAGGGAGCGGAGGAAGCTCGCCAGAGGGGGCGCCGGGAGGAGCTCCTCGGCAGGGGCGGCGTAGTGCTGGTGCCCGTCGGGGTCCGCGACCTTGGCGAGCCCGAGCTCGTGGATGTCGCGGGAGAGCGTGGCCTGGGTGACGTGGAAGCCGGCCTTGCCCAGCAGCTCGCGGAGCCGGGCCTGGCTGGGCACCCGGTGCTCGCGGATGATGTGCAGGATGGCGGCGTGGCGTTGGGTCTTCACGGTCGGTCCGGCCTCGGGGTGCGCGGGAAGATACGTGACGCTTGCGCGGGCGCCATCCCTCAGGACGCCGCCGCGCGGGCCCGGGAGGCGGAGGCCTCGAGGGCCCCGCGCTCCGCGGCGGCGTCCACCCCCGGCCAGCTGCCGTCCCGCCACACGGGCCGGCCGGCGACGGCGGTGAAGACCACGTCGGCGGGGCCGGCGCCGAGGGCGACGGCCTCCTCGGGGTCGGCGGCGCCCGCGAGCGCGCTCCTTCCGAAGCCCACCACGCAGACGTCGCCCCATGCGCCGGGGGCGAGGACGCCGGCTCCCGCCAGGCCGAGCGCCGCGGCGGCGTCGGCGGTCGCGAGACGGAGCATCTCCCGCGGCGTCAGCCGGCAGCCGAGGGCGGCGAGGCGGATCTCGCGGAAGAGGTCGAGGCCGCCCCCCGCTGCCACGGAGTCGGTCCCCGCTCCGACGGTGATGCCCAGGCGTCGGAAGAGCGCGAGGTCGGCGCGGCCGTTGCGCAGCACCGCGTTGGACCAGGGGCAGTGCGCGACGGTGGCGGCGGCCCGCGCGATCGCCACGGCGTCGTCGCCGTCGGCGGTGACGCAGTGGATGAGGAGCGGCCTGATGTCGAGGAGCCCCGTGCGCCGGATCCACGCCAGGGGCGAGCATCCCCGCGCCTCGACGGATATCCCCCGCTGCCGGCGCGCGTCCGCGAAGGGGCCGGCGCCGTGGCGCACGAACTGGTCCTCCTCCGGCGACTCGGCCACGTGCATCGCGACCCGCCAGCCGCGGGCGCTCGCGACGGCCACCACGCCGCGCAGCAGCGGCTCCGAAACGGTATAGGGCGCGTGCGGCGAGACGCCGATGCGCACGCGCTCCGACGCGAGCGGCAGGAGCGCCTCCACCGCTGCCTCGAGGCCCCGCAGCGACTCCTCCGCCTGCGCAGGATCGGGGCCGAACACCTCCTGGTAGGCGACGCCCCGCGCGCCGAGGGCCGCGAGGGCGGCGGCCGCCGCGCCGGTGGAGCCGGTGTCGCCGGTCGCGGTGATGCCGGCGGCGAACCCCTCCAGGACACCCCAGCGCGCCGAGGCCTGGACGTCGGCGCCCGCGAGCGCGTCCTTGAGCCGGCGCACCTTGGCGACCCACGCTGGGAACCTGAGGTCCCTCACCAGCCCGCGGAGGGCGGTGAGCTCGAGGTGGGCGTGGGTGTTGACGAGGCCGGGGAGGATGGCGGCCTCGCCGAAGTCGAGCGCCAAAGCGCCGGCGGGAGTGGGCACCTCGGTGCTCCGACCCGCGGCCACGACGCGGCCATCGCCGGCGATCAGCACAGCGCCCCCTTCGACGGGAGGGGAGGCGACGCCGACCAGCCAGCGCGCGCCGACGCGGAGCGCGGGCACGGGGCTAGCGGCCCGCGCCGGGGCGGGCCGCGGGCTTGGGGGCCTTGATGACCGAAGGCGGCGCGGGCGCGGCGCCGGCCCCTCCCGGACCGGGGTGGAGCGGACAGAACTCAAGGGGCTCGTGCCCGGGCGCGAACGGCTCCCAGCGGCGGTTCGCCGCCGGGCAGTAGGGCGTGGCGAGCTTCCCCGACTCGGTGTCGATCTCGCGGGAGACCACGCCCGAGGGGGGCGACCAGTCGCCCGGAGAGGGCCGGCGCTCGTACACCTCGCGCATGAACGCGCCCCAGGCGGGCGCGACGAACACACCGCCCTGCGCACCCGGCTTGATCGTCTGCGGCTGGTCGAAGCCCATCCAGAAGCCCGCCGCGAGCTCCCGGGTGAAGCCGATGAACCAGACGTCGGTGAAGTCGTTCGTCGTGCCGGTCTTGCCGCCTGCGGGGAGCGTGAACCCGCTGCGCTTGACGGCGCCCGACGCGGTGCCGAAGCGCACCACGTCGCGCAGCATATCCGTCAGCACGTATGCCTGGTCGGGGGCCATCACGCGCTCGCGCCGGGGCAGCGGCTGCCAGAGGACCTTCCCCTTGGCGTCCTCGACCCGGAGGATGGCGATGGGGGCGGCGCGCACGCCGAGGGTGGCGAACGACGTGTATGCGGAGACCATCTCAAGGGGGATCACGTCGGCGGAGCCGATGAACATCGAGGGCACCGGCGGCACGGGCGTGGTGATGCCGTAACGGTGCGCCTCGTCCACCACCAGGTCGGCGCCAAGCTCGAGACCGAGGCGGATGGTCACGAGGTTGATCGAGAGCGCCAACCCCGTCCGCAGCGTCGTCATCCCGCGGAAGGTGTTCTCCTCGAAGTTGACCGGCTCCCAGACCGTGCCGTCGGGCTGCGGGAGGGAGAGGGGCGCATCCTCCAGCATCTCGTTGGGGGAGTGGCCGGCGCGGATGGCGGCCGAGTACACGAACGGCTTGAAGGTGGAGCCCGGCTGGCGGAGGGCTTGGGTGGCACGGTTGAACTTCGAGTCGTCGAAGTCCCGGCCGCCGACCATCGCGCGGACCGCGCCCGTTTCCACGTCCATCGCGATCATCGCGCCCTGGAGATAGGGCGTGGTAGAGCGCCCCTCGGCGCTCCCGTTGCTGCTGGCGAGGTACTGCGCGAGGGTGCGGTGGGGGAAGCGGCCATAGGTGCCGTTCTCCACCGCCTCGATCTGGGCTTCGAGCGCCCGCTCCGCCGCCTGCTGGATGTCGAGGTCGAGGGACGTGTAGACCTTGAGGCCGCGCTCGTAGAGGTCGCGGCCGAAGCGCGCGTCGAGGGTCTGACGGATCCACTCCACGAAGTAGGGGGCGACGTCGCCGTAGTCCTGGCGCGCCGAGAGGGTCAGCGGGTACGCCTCCGCCTCCGCGGCCTGTTGGGCGGTGAGGTAGCCCTGCTCGCGCATCAGGTCGAGGACCACGTTGCGGCGCTGGACCGCGCGGGCCGGGTGGCGCCGCGGATTGTAGCGCTCAGGCCCCTTGGGAAGCGAGGCGAGGAGGGCGGCCTCAGGGACGCTGAGGTCCCGCGCCGACTTGCCGAAGTAGCGCAGCGCCGCCGTCTCGACCCCGTAGGCGCCGTTCCCGAGGTAGATCTGGTTCAGGTACAGCTCGAGGATGCGGTCCTTCGAGTACGTCTCCTCGAGCTCCCGCGCGACCTTCGCCTCCTTCAGCTTGCGCGTGACCGTCTTCTCCCGCGTGATGCGGTCGGGGAAGACGTTCCGGGCGAGCTGCATCGTGATGGTCGAGAAGCCCTGCTCCCACGAGAGGGTGAGGAGGTTCGCGCGCACGGCGCCGAAGACGCGAGAGAAGTCGATCCCGTGGTGTTGGTAGAATCGCTTGTCCTCGACGGCGATGAAGGCCTGGCGCAGATACGGCGGCATTTCGTCGAGGCGGATGAGGGTGCGGCGCTCGAGGCCGAGCTCGGTGATCAGGCGCCCATCCACGGCGTAGACCTTGGAGGTCTGCTGCGGGCGGTAGTCGTCGAGGACCGCGATGGAGGGGCACGCGTGGCCCGCGCACACCCGGGTCCAGCTGCCGAAGGCGAGCCCGAGGACGAAGCCGACGGCGAGGAGCAGGAAGAAGACGGTCCGCCGGGCGCGCTCGGGCGCGAACCAGCGCGCGAGGCGGCCGGGGGGCTGGGCGTAGGCCATCGTTGGGAAGTTACCGGCTGCCCCGCGCGCTTGCCAGCGGCCGGGGCGAGCCGCTACGATTGCCGGATGGCCGTCTTCCCTGCCGTCAACGAGCAGATGGACGCGATCCGCCAGGGCACGGTGGAGATCGTCCCCGAGGAGGACCTGGCGCGGAAGCTCGAGCGCTCCCTCCGGACCGGCACGCCGCTGACGATCAAGCAGGGTTTCGACCCCACCCGCCCGCACCTGCACGTCGGGTATCTCGTCTCCATCCGGAAGCTCCGGACCTTCCAGGAGCTGGGCCACCGCGTCGTCTTCCTGCTGGGCGACTTCACCGCACTGGTCGGCGACCCGAGCGGGCGGAGCGAGACCCGGCCGCGGCTCTCCGAAGAGGAGGTGGAGCGGAACGCGGCCACGTACCGCGAGCAGGTGTTCAAGGTGCTCGACCCCGCGCGGACGGTGATCGAGCGGAACAGCCGCTGGCTGCGGGGGATGGGGCTCCCCGAGGTGCTCGAGCTGGCGTCACGGTACACCGTGGCGCGGATGCTGGAGCGGGACGACTTCGCCAAGCGCCATGGGGAGGGGAACCCCATCTCGATGCTGGAGTTCGTCTACCCGCTGCTCGTGGGCTACGACTCCGTGGTGCTCAAGGCGGACGTGGAGATGGGCGGCACCGACCAGAAGTTCAACCTGCTGGTGGGCCGGACGCTGATGGAGCGCTACGGGCTCGAGCCGCAGGTGGCGCTGATCATGCCGCTGCTCCGCGGCACCGACGGCGAGCGGAAGATGTCGCAGTCGTACGACAACTACATCGGGATTACCGAGCCCCCCGGCGACCAGTACGGCAAGACGATGTCTATCCCCGACACGCTCCTCGAGGAGTGGACATCGCTCCTGGCGGGGCTCCCGCCGGCGGAGCTTCCCGCCGCACTGGAGCGCTGCCGGAGGGAGCCGTACGCGGCGAAGCGCTGGCTGGCGGCGCGGCTCGTGGAGCAGTTCTACGGGGCCGGGGCCGCCGCGGAGGCTGCCGCGGGCTTCGACCGGCTCTTCAAGGCGAAGGAGGCGCCCGCCGAGCGGCCCCGCTTCACGCACGTGCCGGCGTCGCTGGCGGTGGTGCTCCGCGACATCGGCTTCGCGAAGTCGCTGGGCGAGGCCCGCCGGATGTGCGCGCAGGGAGGCGTCCAGGTGGACGGCGCGAAGGCGGAGAGCGGCGACGTGGCGTTGGATCCGGGCACGCACGTCCTGAAGTACGGGAAGCTGAAGTACGCGGACATCGTCATAGGTGATGAGTGCTAGGGGATGGGTGATGGGAGATAGGGAAGCGTAATGGGGAATGGGTGATGGGGACACGGCCGCCGATGTCGGGGCGCCCCTATTACTTAGCCCCTATCACTCAGCACCCATCACTCATGACCCATCACCTACAGTCACTTTTCCGTCGGCCGCATTGCCGCTAGCCGTCGGCGCGAGTAGCGTTCAAAGGGTTTGTGCACGCCCCTCTCCGCCTCAGCCCAGCCACAGCATGACAGCAATCGGGGCCCCCCCGCTCATCATCCAGGGCGGCATGGGCGCGGCAGTCTCCAACTGGATACTAGCCCGAGCCACCGCGATGCGGGGGCAGCTCGGCGTCGTGTCCGGCACCGGGATCGACACGGTGCTGGTACGGCGGCTCCAGGACGGGGACGCCGGGGGCCACATGCGCCGCGCGATGTCGGCGTTCCCGATCCCCGAAGTGGGTGAGACCGTGCTCAAGGAGCACTTCCGCCCCGGCGGCCGGGCCGGCGCACCCTACAAGCCGCTGCCGATGCATCAGATCAAGCTGAGCCGGTCGCGCCAGCTGCTCGCGGCGCTGGCCAACTTCGTCGAGGTCCGCCTGGCCAAGGAGGGCCACAAGGGCTGCATCGGCGTTAACCTCCTGACCAAGATCCCGCTTCCCAACCTCGCCTCGCTCTACGGGGCAATGCTCGCCGGCGTGGACTACGTGCTCATGGGCGCGGGGATCCCGCGCGAAATCCCGGGGGCGCTCGACCAGCTGGCTGAGCACGCGCCGGCGTCCATCAAGCTCGACGTGGAGGGGACGAACGGCGACGGCGCCCATCGCGCCGAGTTGGATCCACGGGAACTGTGGGACGGCACTCCGCCGCTGACGCGCCCGCGGTTCCTCCCGATCGTCGCGTCGAACCTCTTGGCGGCGCTGCTCACGCGTAAAGCGAGCGGACGGGTGGACGGCCTCGTGATCGAGGGCCCGACGGCGGGAGGCCACAACGCGCCACCTCGCGGCGACCCCCTCTTCAACGAGCGCGCCGAGCCGGTGTACGGCGAGCGCGACGTCGTGGACCTGGCGAAGGTGCGCGACCTCGGCCTGCCGTTCTGGGTCGCGGGGGGCGCAGGCTCCCCGACCGGACTCGCCGAGGCCCTCGCCGCGGGCGCGGCGGGAATCCAGGTCGGCACGCTGTTCGCGTTCTGCGACGAGTCCGGGCTGAAGGAGGAGTACAAGCGGGAGGTGCTGGCGGCCGCCTGCCGGGGGCGGGTGGACGTGATCACCGACGCGCGGGCGTCCCCGACCGGCTACCCCTTCAAGGTCGTCCGCTGGGGCGAGGGCCCGCCGAAGGAGGATCACCGGGAGCGGGTCTGCGACATGGGGTACCTGCGCAGGCCGTACGCCATGGAGGGCGGACGGGTCGGCTTCCGCTGCGCCTCCGAACCCATCGACACCTACATCAAGAAGGGCGGCCAGCTCGAGGACACCGTCGGGCGGAAGTGCCTCTGCAACGCCCTCATGGCGAACATCGGCCACGCCCAGGTCCGCGAGGGGGGGACGGAAGAGCCACCCATCCTCACCGCCGGGGACGAGCTCAAGGGGATCGCGAAGTTCCTCAAGGGGCGGGAGCGGTACTCGGCCTCGGACGTAATCGAGTATCTGCTGGGGAAGACCTGCACTGCGCAATAGGTGATGGGTGATGGACGCTGGGTGATAGGTGATGGGGCGCCGCCGAGGCCTCCCATCACTCCTCGCCTATCACTCATCACCCATCACTCATCACCTCTTCCATAATGCCCACCGCGCGCTCGATCTCATCCAGCGTGTTATAGCAGTGCGGTGCGAAGCGCAGGGCGCCCTCCCGGAGCGAGCAGACCACGCCCGCCTGGCGGAGGCGCCGGTGCGCGCCCGCCGGGTCGGGAAGCGCCAGGCACACGATGGCGGAACGGTGTGGGCCGTCGGCGGGAGAGACGATGCGGAGGCCCCTCCGCCTCGCCCAGGCGATGAGCGGCTCGCCGAGGGAACGGGTGTAGGCGTCCACGGCGGCGACCCCGAGCTCGAGGAGGAGTGCGACGCTGGTCGCGAGGCCGAGGTAGTCGTGAAAGGCGTTGGGGAGCTCGAAGCGCCGCGCGTCGGGCCGGAGGCGGTGGTCGTAGCGCAGGAGGTTCGCGAAGTCGTCGGTGCCCTCGACCGCCAGCCAGCCAACCGCGACCGGCTCAAGGCGCGCCGCGAGCTCGCGGCGCACGTAGAGGAACCCGGAGCCCCACGGCGAGAGGAGCCACTTCTGGCCTCCGCAGGCGAGGAGGTCCACCGGCACGTCGCGCACATCGAGGGGGGAGGCGCCGAGGCCCTGGATGGCGTCCACCACCAACCAGGCGCCGTGCGCGCGGCACGCCGCGCCGAGGCGCCCGAGGTCGGCCTTGTACCCGTTGGAGAACTGGACGAAGGACACGGCGAGCGCGCGGACGCGCGGGTCGGCGAGGCGCTCCGTGAGGCGGTTCTCGTCGGGGAAGCCCTCCGGCGTCACCGGGACGAGATCCACGACGACACCCTGCCGCCGCAGCGCGAGCCAGGGGTGCACGTTGGCGGGGAACTCGCGATCGCTGACGAGCACCACGTCGCCGGGCGCCAGCGGGAGCGCCCGCGCCGCCACATTGAGCCCCGCGGAGGTGCTCGGCATGAGCGCGATCTCAGCGGCATCCGCCCCGATCAGGCGCGCGGCCGCAGCGCGCGCGGCATCGAGCATCGGGAAGAGCTCGCGGTCGGGGAGGAGGTGCGGTGCCGTGCGCTTGGCGTTGAAGGCCTCGAGCGCGAGCCGCGTGCGCTCGGGGATGGGACCGATGGACGCGTTGTTGAGGTAGATCGTCGCCGCGGTCCACGGGAACTCGCGGTTGCGCAGCTCGCGGACGAGCGACTGGAGCGCGGCGCCGGGGGAGCTTGCGGTCATTGGGGGGGTGGCTCCCGCCACAGGCGGTGCGTCCACAGGTACTGCTCCGGCGCCGAGCGGACGAGCACCTCGAGGCGTGCGCGATAGAGAGTGGTGAGGCGGAGCACCACCTCGTCGGAATCGCCGCGCGGGTGCTCGTCCAGCAGCTCGAGGAACATGCGGTAGCCCCCCGCAGCGTCGGCCAGCATCCCGCCGAAGAGCACCGGCGCGCCCGCCTGGGCGGCCATGTAGCCGGGGCCGTTGAAGGTCTTGGTGGGCCGCCCGAAGAAGGGCACCCAGGTGCCGCCGCGGATCGGGGCCTGGTCGGCCACGAGGCCGACGACCTTCCCGGCACGCAGCGCGGCGATCACCCCCTCGCGCGCCTCGGGCATGGGGATGGCGTCCACGCCGAGCCGCACGCGCAGGCCTTCGAGGTACGACGCGATCCACGGGTTCGCCTGCGGCTTCCACACGCTCGTGACCGGGATGCCGTGAGCGGCGACGTACGCCGCGGCGCCCTCCCAGTTCCCGATGTGGCCCGAGAGGACGAGGACGCCCCGTCCCCGCGCCTGGAAGTCGCGGAGGGTCCGGAGCACCTCCTCACCTCCCCGGATGAGGGGGAAC
>JBEKGT010000052.1:0-14128 GCA_050012655.1 Gemmatimonadales bacterium
CGAAGAGGTTCTCCCACATGTAGCGCCGGTAGCTGTGGATGCTGTCCGGCGCCATCGGCCAGTACTCGTCGAGGTTGAACGTCACCACGCGGGAGAAGTCGAGCGAACCCGCCTGGTGCATGCGGATGAGCTGGCGGTAGATGCCGACGGGCGTGCTGCCGGTGGCGAGGCCGAGGACGCACCGCCCGCTGGCGGCGACCTCGCGCTTCACCACCGCGACGATCCGCTCGGCGAGGAGGAGCGCCAAGTCGTCGTGGTCCTCCACGATGACGGTGCGGATCCGCTCCCGCTCCCTCGGGCCCTCGAGCGTCGCCACGACGCCGGTCACCTCACCCTCCGGCGGGGCGGCCAAGGTACGCCACCATCCGCCCGCCGTCGCCGCCGGAGCCGCGATGGGAGAAGAAGCGCGCGCCGTCGTGCGCCGTGCAGAAGGGGGAGACGGTGATCTCCGTGACGCCGAGGCGCCGCGCGCGCGCGGCCAGCTCAGCGCGCAGGTCGAGGTGGACGGGGCCCTGCGCGCCCTCCCCCCGCACCGCCCACGCGACCTCGGGCCCGACCTCGTAGCACGCCCCGCAGATGCCGACGCCGAGGTGGACGGCCACGTCCGCCGGCGCGCCGCCGGTGCGCGCGCACAGGGCGCGAACGCCCTCCTCGAGCACGCCTCCGGCCGTCCCGCGCCAACCGGCGTGCAGGAGCCCGAGCCCCGGTCCGGCCCGCTCGACGAGATAGATGGGGATGCAGTCCGCCACGGTGACGGCGAGGAGGAGGCCCCGCTCCGCGGTGAGGTGGCCGTCGTAGCCGTCGCCGACGTGCCAACCGGGCTCGAGGGAGCGGTGCCAGCGGACCGCGGCGCTGTGGACCTGGTGGGCCATCACGACCGTGGGGAACCGCGACGCCATCCAGCGGCGGAAGGCCCGCCAGCGCTCGGTGACGCCGCTGGCGGGCTCCGCGGACCAGAGCCCCATCGAGAACTCGCCCCGCTCTCCGCGCTGCGTGATGCCCGCGACAACGCCGTATCGCTCGGCCCACTCCCCGAGTTCCGCCAGCGGCACGGGAGCGCCGGAGACCGGCTCCTCGGCGAGCGCGCGCGGCCGCGCCGGGGACGGCACCGCGGCGCCGGCGCTCACCGCTCGCCGCGCTCGATCACGGCGCCCAGTGCCGACAGGCGCTCGTGGAGGCGCTCGTACCCCCGCTCGATCTGGCCGGCGTTGTGGATGGTGCTCGTGCCCTCCGCCGCGAGGGCGGCGAGGAGCATTGCCATCCCGGCGCGGATGTCGGGGCTCTCCACGGTTCCCGCGTGGAGCTTGGCGGGCCCCGCAACGACCACGCGGTGCGGGTCGCACAGGACGATGCGCGCCCCCATCCCGATCAGCTTGTCCACGAAGAAGAGGCGCGACTCGAACATCTTCTCGAACAGGAGGATCATCCCCTCGCACTGCGTCGCGGTCACGAGGGCGATGCTGATCGCGTCGGCGGGGAACGCCGGCCACGGCCCGTCCTCGAGCTTGGGGACGTGTCCGCCGATGTCGGCCGCGACGCGGCGCGGCTGCCCGGCGGCGCAGTGGAGGCGCTCGCCGTCGATGCGGGGCGCCACGCCGAGGCGCTCGAACCCCATGAGCGTGGCGCGCAGGTCGGTGGGGCGCACGCCCTCGATCGTGAGGTCGGAGTTCGTCACGGCGGCGAGGCCGATGAACGACGCGATCTCGATGTGGTCCGGGCCGATGGTGAACGTGCCGCCGCCGAGGGGCCGGCCCCCGTCGATCGTGAGGGTGTTGGTGCCGATGCCCTCGATGTGGGCGCCGAGTTCGATGAGGAAGTTGGCGAGGTCCTGGACGTGCGGCTCCGACGCCGCGTTCCGCAGGATCGTGCGCCCCTTCGCCGCCGCGGCGGCCATCAGCGCGTTCTCCGTGCCGGTGACGCTGGCCTCGTCGAGGAAGATGTCGGTGCCGGTGAGCCGCTTGGCCTCGAAGTCGTACGTCGCGCCGACCTCGATCCGGGCGCCGAGCTGCTCGAGCGCCAGGAGGTGCGTGTCCACGCGCCGCCGGCCGATAACGTCGCCGCCGGGGGGCGGGAGGCGCACCCGGCCGAACCGCGCCAGCATCGGGCCCGCCAGCAGGATGGAGGCGCGGATCCGGTTGCAGAGCACCGGGTCGGGATCAGCGGGGGACGCGCCGCGCGCGTCCACCTCGACGGTGCGGTCCCCCGTCCACTCGATCTTCGCCCCCTGCGACTGGAGAAGGGCGATGAGCGTCTCCACGTCGCGGATGCGCGGGACATTGTGCAGGACGACGGGACCGTCGGCGAGGAGGGTCGCGGCGAGGATCGGCAGGGCGGCGTTCTTGTTGCCGGACGGGCGCACCGTGCCGCGCAACGGGTGGCCGCCTTCGACGGTGAAGAACGGTGTCATGGCGCCAAACGTGCGGAGTGCGTGGAGAAGCGTCAAGCACAGAGGCAGCCGTCTTGCTTGACACCCCCCCGGAGCACCGCGAAGTTGCACGCCATGCCTACCTGGGTCGGGCCCCTCGCCGCCATCTCCCTCGCCGTCATCGCCGCGAGCCTCCTCGTGGTCGGCGGCGTCGCCGTCGCCGTCGGACTCGCGCTGCGGCGCGCCAAGCGCGAGATCGGCGGGCACCTCGCCGCCTTCACCGCCGACGCGCGCGCCGCGACCGGCCGGGTGCGGGCGGAGGTCGAGGGCTTCGCCGACATCTCCGCCGACGCGCGGGGGAAGCTCCGGTCCGCCGTGCGCAAGGTGGAGGAGCGCCTCGCCGACCTCGATGCCCTGGTCGAGGTGCTCCAGGAGGAGGCGGAGGAGACCGCCCTCGACGTGGCGGCGCTGGTGCGCACCGCCCGCCGGCCCGTGGCGCTCTTCGGCATGGCGCGCTCCGCACTCCGGGCGCGGCGGCGGCGGGCGTAGCGTTGCGTCCCGGCCGGGCGGCCCTGCTCCTCGTGGCCGCGGTCCTCCTCATCGCCTTCTTCCCCACCGACGGCTGGGCGTGGTCGCCGGGCACCCACATCTTCCTCGGCCAGGCGGTCCTCGCCAACCTCGAGCTGCTCCCCTCGGCCATCGCCGCGGCGCTCCAGGCCTTCCCCCTCGATTTCCTGTACGGCTCGATCGCCGCGGACACGTCGTTCGCCAAGAAGTACGTCCCCGCCGGCCGCCACTCCCACTCATGGCACGTCGGCGAGGAGATCGCCGAGCTGGCCGGCACCGAGGCCCTCCACGCCTTCGGCCTCGGCTACCTTGCGCACCTCGCCGCCGACGTCGTGGCGCACAACTACTTCGTCCCCCGGCAGCTCGTGCTGACCTCCTCCACCCGCGCCCTCGGCCACTCCTACTGGGAGGCGCGGTTCGACATGCACGTCGGCGATGAGAGCGCCCGCCGCGCCCGCGAGATCATCGCGCTCGACCACAGCGCCAGTGACGAGCACCTCGACCGCATCATCGCGCCGACGATCTTCAGCCTGCGCACCAACCGCCGGATATTCCGGGGGATGGTGCAGCTGACGGACCTGACGAACNNNNCTGGTGATGGACTTCCTCATCACCGGCGAGGCCGCGCAGGCGCGCCGCTTCGACCCCTCCGGCGCGGCCGCGCTCCTCTCCGCCAAGCGGATGCGGCGCCACGCGCTCACCACCGGCGGCCGCGCCGACCCGGAGCGCGTCCGCGAGACCGCCGACGAGCACTTCGGCATCCGCCCCACCGGCCTCGATCACTGGGACCGGCTCGACATCGCGCGCCCCTGGGCCGGGAAGCGCCGCTAGTCCACAGCCTCCGCTCGCCGACCGTAGCAGTCCCGCCCCGGAACATCAAATGGCGACTAAATCAGTCGCCATTCGCGCACTAAATCATGCAGGAGCAATCCGGCCGCGGCCGGGGCCGCACGCGTCAGCCGCCAGCCTTGAGGCCCGCCTGAAGCGCCGCATTCACCAGCTTCGGATCCGCCCTCCCTTTCGACCGCTTCATCACCTGCCCCACCAGGAAGCCGAAGAGCTTCGCCTCGCCACGCCGGCAGCGCGTGACCTCGCCGGGGTGCGCACCGATGACCTCGCGGACCCAGCCGTCTATCTCCCCGGTGTCGGAGACCTGGATGAATCCAAGTCCCTGCGCCAGCGCGGCGGCATCGGCGGACGGTGCCTCGACCATCCGGGCGAGGAGCGGCCTCAGCGCCTGCCGCGCGATCTTCCCCGCCTTCACCAGCTTGACCGCCTCCGCCGCGCGCTAGAGGGGCAGCGGGATCGTCTCGCCGTCTGCGCTCAGGGAGAGCAGGTCGTTGGCGAACCAGTTCCAGGCCTCCTTGCCGCCGCTGGCGCCGGACAGCGTGACGAACGACTCGAACGCGGCGGCGATGGCGGCGGTCGCCGTCACGACGCCCGCGTCATTGGAGGACAGCTCGTACGTCGCCTGGAACCGTTCCCGCTTCGCCGCCGGCAGCTCGGGGAGCGACGCCCGGACCTCCGCGAGCCACGCAGCCTCCAGCACCAGCGGCGGGAGGTCGGGCTCGGGGAAGTAGCGGTAGTCGTGGCTCTCCTCCTTCGAGCGCACCGGGCGCACCTCACCCTTCGCCGCGTCGAAGGTCATCGTGCGCTGCTCAATCGTCCCGCCGCGCTGGTACTCCGCGATCTGCCGGTCGCGCTCGAAGCCCAGCGCCCGCTCGACGTTCGCGAACGAGTTGAGGTTCTTGATCTCGCATCGCGTCCGCAGCTCGGCGCTCCCCGCGGGGCGCACCGAGACGTTGGCGTCCACCCGGAGGCTCCCCTCCTCCATCGAGCAGTCCGACACCTCGAGGTAGAGGAGCACCTGCTTGAGCGCGGTGAGGTACGCGCGCGCCTCCGCCGGCGAACGGAGGTCGGGCTCGCCGACGATCTCGATGAGGGGCACCCCGGAGCGGTTGAAGTCCACCGCCGTCATCCCCGGCACCCGGTCATGGAACGACTTGGCGGCGTCCTCCTCGACGTGGATGCGGGTGATGCCGATGGTGACGTTGCCGCGGTCCGGTGTCGCGATCTCGAGGCGCCCGCCGGTGGAGAGGGGCTCGGTGTGCTGCGAGATCTGGTAGCCCTTCGGCAGGTCGGGATAGAAGTAGTTCTTCCGCGCGAAGATGCTCCGCGGGTGCACGGCGAGGCCGAGGCCGTACGCGGCGCGCGCGGCGAGCCGCACGGCGCGTTCGTTCGGCACGGGGAGCGCGCCCGGCAGGCCGAGGCACACCGGGCAAACGTTGGTGTTGGGCGGGTCGCCGAAGGCCGTCGAGCAGGCGCAGAACATCTTGGTCCGCGTGAGGAGCTGGACGTGGACCTCGAGGCCGACGACCGTTTCCCAACCGCGCGCCGCGCCGCCCGCGCCGGCAGGATTCGTGGCCGCGGCGCTCATCGGACCTCCTCCGTCGCGCCCGCCACCCGCTCCAGTGCCTGCGCGATCCGGACGATGGCGGCCTCGCCCTCCATCGGCCCGATCAGCTGGCCGCCGACGGGGAGCCCCTCGTCCCGCCCGATGGGCAGCGAGAGGGCCGGCACGCCGGCCAGGTTCGCCGTGCAGACGTAGATGTCCTGGAGGTACATCGCGACGGGGTCGGCGAGGTTCTCGCCCAGCTTGAACGCCGTCGTCGGCGCGGTCGGTGTGAAGAGGGCGTGGACCCCCTCGCCGAAGACCCGCGCGAAGTCCGCGCGGATCCGCTCCCGCGCCCGCTGTGCCTTGCCGTAGTACGCGTCGTAGTAGCCGGCGCTCAGGACATAGGTGCCGAGAAGGATGCGCCGGCGCACCTCGGGGCCGAAGCCGCTCCCCCGCGTGGCCCGGTAGAGCGAGCGCACGTCGGCCTCGTCCCCCGCGACCCGGCGCCCGTACCGCACGCCGTCGTAGCGCGCGAGGTTCGACGACGCCTCGGCGGGCGCGATGACGTAGTAGGTCGGCACCGCGTACCGGGTGTGCGGGAGCGACACGTCGCGCAGCTCGGCGCCGAGGCCGCGCAGCCGGTCGGTGGCGCGCCGCACCGCCGCGGCGACGCCGGGGTGCAGCCCCTCGCCGTAGTACTCCCGCGGGATGCCGATCACCGTGCCGGCGAGCGACGCGGGCGCGGGGCCCGGCGGCGGCAACGGATCGCGGTCGAGCGAGGTCGCGTCGAGCGGATCGCGCCCGCTGATGACCGCGAGGAGCCGCGCGGCCCCCGCCACGTCGCTCCCGAAGGTGCCGATCTGGTCGAGGGACGAGCCGAAGGCCACCAGCCCGTAGCGGCTCACGCGGCCGTACGTCGGCTTGATGCCCACGACGCCGCAGAAGGCCGCCGGCTGGCGCACCGAGCCACCCGTTTCGGAGCCCAGGGCCATCGCGACGGCGCCCGCCGCGACCGCCGCGGCCGACCCGCCAGAGGAGCCGCCCGGCACACGTGCGTAATCGAGCGGGTGCAGTGTGGGCCCGTAGCACGAGAACTCGGTGGACGAGCCCATCCCGAACTCGTCGCAGTTCGTCTTCCCGGCGACCAGCGCGCCCGCCGCGCGGAGGCGCCGCACCGCGGTGGCCTCGAAGGGGGAGCACCATCCCTCGAGGATCCGCGAGGAGCAGGTGGTCCGGTACGTCAGGTCACAGATATTGTCCTTGATCGCGACCGTCTCGCCGGCCAGCGAGCCGCCCGCGCTCCCTGGCGACGTGGCGTCTGAGAGCTGTCGTTCCAGTTCCTTTTCCGACCAGTCCACGAACGCGTGGACGCCGCGCGCCTCCAGCGCGGCGATCGCTCGCGCCGTCCGCTCGGCGAGAGTGCGGCGGTCGCTCACTGCGCCTCCTCGTCGCCGCCCAGCGCGCCGAGACGCGGCACGACGAAGAGGCCCTGCTGCATCGCCGCGCCGAACTCCTGCGGCGGGCGGTGGAGGGGGTCGGCCCCGACGGCGTCGGGCCGCAGTCGCACCGCCCGCTCGTCGGCGGGCGCCGCCATGCCGGTGTCGAGCGCCTCGAGCTGCCGCACGTAGTCGAGGATGCGCGAGAGCTGCCGCTCGAGCTCCGCCGCGGTGACGTCGTCCACCGCCAGCTCCGCGAGCGCGGCGATGTGTAGGATGTCACCGCGTGTGACGGCCATGCCTATTCCCACTCCCGTTCGAGGGCCGCGTATGCCGCGAGGAGCTGCTTCTCCCCCACCGCCTCGTCGTCGAACTGCACCGCCACCTTCAGGTCGCGGCCCCGCCCCGCGACCTGCACGATCGTCCCCGCGCCGAACCGCCGGTGCCGCACCCGCTCCCCCTGCACGTAGCGCGGCGCGTCATCGTTCACCTCCGCGGGCTCGTCGTGCTCCGCGACCAGCGCGAGCGGCGCCATCCGCCGCATCGGGCGGCGAGGCGTCTCCCGCGCGATGCTCCACGACGGCCGCGTCACCCGCTCCTCCACCAGCGCAGGCGGCACGTCCTGCAGGAAGCGCGAGGGGAACGCCCCCCGCAGGTCGCCGCCGCGGCGCCGCGCCGAGGCGTGGGAGAGGAACAGCTTGTCCTTGGCGCGCGTCATCCCGACGTAGCAGAGGCGGCGCTCCTCCTCGACGCCCTCCGGCGTGTCGGCGCGCGAAAGCGGTACCAGCCCTTCCTCGAACCCCGCGATCGCCACCACGGGGAACTCGAGCCCCTTCGCGGCATGCATCGTCAGCAAGGTCACGCCCTCGTCATCGGACGCGGCGTCGGCGGGCGTCGTGAGCGCTGTCTGCTGGAGGAAACGCTCCACCGGCGTGCCCACCTCGTCCTCGCCCGCGGCCCCGAGCTCCTCCGACCACGCCGCCGCGGCGTTGAGCAGCTCCGCCACGTTCTCCAGCCGTTCCGGCCCCGTCTCGTCCTCCTCGAGGAGGTACGCCTCGAAGCCGATGCGCGCCATGACCGCCCGCAGCGCTTCGGCGGGCTGGAGGGTGCGCACGTCGGCGGCGAGCGCCGCGAGGAACGCCGCGAACTGCTCGAAGCTCTCCCGTGCCTTCGGCCGCAGCTCGCTGACCCGGTTGGCCGCCGCGGCCGTGCGGGCCAGGGACCAGCCCCACAGCCCCGCCGCTTTCGCGAGCGCCACGAGGCTCGTCTCGCCGATGCCGCGGCGCGGCACCGCGACCGCGCGGCGGAACGCCTCGTCGTCGTCGGGGTTCCCAACCAGCCGGAGATACGCCAGCAGGTCCTTCACCTCACGGCGCTCGTAGAAGCTCACCGCGCCCACCACCCGGTACGGCACCGCCTGCCGGCGCAGCTCCTCCTCGAAGGCGCGGGTCTGCGCGTTGGTGCGCATCAGCACCGCCATCTCGGCGAAGCCGTGACGCCCCTCGCGCGCACGGGTGACGAACTCCCGCACCAGCCACTCCGCCTCGTCGCGGTCGTCGGAGGCTCGCACCACCGTGATCGGTTCACCCCCCGGCCGCTGGGTCCACAGCGTCTTGCCGAGCCGCCCGGTGTTCGCGGCGATGACGCTGTTCGCGGCCTCGAGGATCGGCCGCGTGGAACGGTAGTTCTCCTCCAGCCGCACCAGCCGCGCCGCCGGGAAGTCGCGCTGGAACTCGAGGATGTTCCGCAGGTCGGCGCCCCGCCACCCGTAGATGGACTGGTCGTCGTCGCCCACCACGAAGAGGTTCCCCTCCCCGCCGGCGAGGGCGCGGAGGAAGAGGTACTGCGCCCGGTTCGTGTCCTGGTACTCGTCCACCAGGAGGAAGCGCAGCCGATCGCGGTAGGCGGCGAGCCGCGCGGGGTGCTCCTCGAAGAGCTGCAGGGGGTGGAGCAGGAGGTCGTCGAAGTCCATCGCGTTGGCGCGCCGCAGCGCCGACACCGCGGCCGCGTAGACCCGGGCCACATTGGCGTGATAGGGATCGCGGGCATCGGCGGCGTACGCCTCGGGGCTGATCATCGCGTTCTTGGCGCCGGAGATCTCGTGCGCCACCATCCGCGCGCCGTACAGCTTGGGCGGCAGGCCGAGGTCCTCGACGACGCGCCGCACCAGCGCCTCGGCGTCCTCCTCATCGTAGATGGTGAACGCCTGCGTGAACCCGAGGTGCGGTGCCTCACGCCGCAGCAGCCGCGCGCAGATGGCGTGGAAGGTGCCGATCCACAGGCCGTCCGGCTCCCGGCCGAGGAGCGTGCCGACGCGCCCCCGCATCTCGGTCGCCGCCTTGTTGGTGAAGGTGACGGCGAGGACGTGCCGCGGGTCCACCCCGTGCACGTTGAGCAGCCGGGCGACGCGCACCGTAAGCACCCGGGTCTTGCCGGACCCCGCCCCGGCCAGGACCAGCATCGGGCCGGTGAGGTGCTCGACTGCCTCCTGCTGCGAGGAGTTCAGCGCCACCGGCATCGTCACGCGGCGGCCGTCTCGCGCGGGAGCCGAGCCGCGAACGTCGCGCCGGCGGCCGAGTGCTCCAGCTCCAGCCGGCCGCCGTGCCCTTCCTCCACGATGCGGCGCGCCAGGGTGAGGCCCATCCCCCAACCGCCGGCCTTGGTCGTCGTCCCCGCCGTGAACAGCCGGTGGCGGATCTCGCGCGATACGCCGGGGCCGTCGTCGGCCACCCGGAGCACGACGTCGTCGGGCTCGTCCGCCACGGTGAGGACGATCCTGCCGCCGCGGCCGGTGAGGGCGTCCACCGCGTTCTTGACCAGCGCCTCCAGCGCCCACTCCAGCAGGAGGGCATCGCCCTGCACCACCGGCGTCCGGCTCTCGCCGTGCACTTCTATCGTCACCGCGTGCGCCAGCGTCGGGAGGCGGGGCCGGAAGTACTCCGCCACGCCCTCCGCGAGGTCGGCGACGTCCACCGGATCCCGCCGCGCCGGCTGTCCGATGCGCTCGAACCGCCGCGCAACGCGTTCCAGTCGGGCGTAGTCATCCGCCAGGTGCTCGCCGATGCGCCGGGCCTCGGCGCCCTCCTGCATGCGCAGCTGCTCGATCCACCCCGCGAGCGAGCTGAGGGGCGTCCCGAGCTGGTGCGCCGACTCCCGCGCCATCGCGGCGAACACCCGCGAGCGCTCGCCGCGCAGCGCGAAGCGGTTGCCGAGGTACCCCGCGCCCACCACCCCCGCCAGCGCGAGCAACTCCAGGATGAGGACGGTCCGGAAGTAGGCGGCCATCGGTGGCGAGCCGATGTGGACCATCCCGACCCCGGGCTGGTACACCGGCGGATTACCAGCGTCGAGGGCGGCGATGAAGCGCCGCAATTCAGGGGAGTCGTACGCCATCGTGCGCGGCAGGTTGGCGGTGTCGCTCACGGCCCCGCGAATGTCGGTGACGACGAGGGGAATGCCGCCCGCCCGGATCTCGCGGGCGAGGGCGAGGAGCGCGTCGGTGGCGCCGCTCTCCCGCGGATCCGCGAGGCCGGCGAACACCCGCGCGTAATCCGCCGAGGCGTGCCGCGCGTCCGCCGCGAGGTGCCGGGCGACGAGGACCGCGGAGACGATGCTGAGGGCGGCGGTGAGGGCGACCAGCACCCACACCGCGCGCGGTGTCAGCCGGGCGCCCCACCGGCGCGGCTCACGCGCCGCCGGGGGCAAGCCGCTCCACTCCCATGTACGGCAGCAACGCGGCGGGGAGCCGCACGCCGCCGTCGGGATCCTGGTACGTCTCCAGGAGGGCGATGAGGGTCCGCGGGAGCGCCAGCGCCGAGCCGTTGAGGGTGTGCACGTACTCGGGCTTCACGCCCTTGCCCGCGCGGAACCGGGTGTCCATCCGCCGCGCCTGGAAGTCGCCGTAGGTGCTGCAGCTCGAGACCTCGAGCCACTTCCCCACGCCCGGCGCCCACACCTCGAGGTCGTAGGTGCGACGATTGGCGAAGCCCAGGTCCCCGGCCGCCAGCTTCACGACGCGGTACGCCAGCCCCAAGCGCTGCAGCACCGTCTCGGCGTGCCGCGTCAGCGTCTCGTGCGACGCGTCGGACCGCTCGGGCGTCTCCAGCCACACCACCTCGACCTTGTCGAACTGGTGCACCCGGATGAGCCCGCGGGTGTCGGCGCCGTGCGCCCCCGCCTCACGCCGGAAGCAGGGGGTGTAGGCGACGTAGCGCTTGGGCAGCTCCTCCGCCGAGAGGATCTCGCCGCGGTGCAGGTTGGTGACCGGCACCTCCGCCGTCGGAATGAGGAAGAGATCGTCGGTCGTCTTGTACTGGTCGTCCTCGAACTTCGGCAGCTGCCCCGTGCCCGTCATCGTCTCCCGGGTGACCAGGTACGGCGGCGAGACCTCGATGTACCCGTGCTCCCGGGTGTGGAGGTCGAGCATGAATTGGATCAGCGAGCGCTCGAGCCGTGCGCCCAGTCCCACGTAGAGGGGAAAGCCCGAGCCGGCGAGCATCGCGCCGCGCTCGAGGTCGAGGATGCCGAGCGCCTTGCCGAGGTCCCAGTGCGCCTTGACGTCCGGCCCGGCCGGTCGCGGCTCGCCCCAGGTCCGCAGAACGAGGTTCCCGCTGGCGTCGCCGTCCGGCACGTCGTCGGCGGGGAGGTTGGGCACCTGGCGGAGGAGCAGCGTGAAGGCCTCCTCGGCCACCTTGGCGGCGGCGCCGGCGGCGTCCACCCGCCGCGACAGCGCGCCCGACTCGGCCAGCAGCGCCGACGCGTCGGCGCCGGAGCGCTTGGCCTCGCCGACGGCACGGCTCTTCGCGTTCAGCTCCGCCTTGAGCGCGTCGGCCTCCCCGATCGCGGCGCGGCGCCGGTCCGCCTGCTCGCGCAGCTGGCCCAGGAGCGCGTCGAGCTCGGCACCCATCCGGCGGCGCCCGAGGCGTGCCGCGACGGCGGCGAACGCCTCGGCGTCCCGGAACGCCTTCGGGTCGAGCACCGTCAGCTCCCCGGGATACCCAGCTGGAGGCCGCGATACCCGCAGTTGGGGTCCACGACCAATCGCATGATGACCCTGCGGAAGGAGACGCTGATCGCCAGCGGCTGGACCTTGGCGTACACGCCGCTGGTGATGCCGAAGTTGCACGTCTGGGCGCGGGAGCGGACCGCCACGACGGTGTTGGTGTCGAGGTAGACCGGCTTGTAGGAGTCGTAGCCGCTGCCCGGCGCCATGGGGAGGCTGTCGAACTTCGTGGCGACCTGGAGCAACCCGCCGTCGGCGCTCAGCCCCAACGCGCCGCGCGGCAGCAGCGCGGGGACCGTGTCCCCGGTCAGCGTGTCGCGCACGAAGTCGAACACGAAGTCGAAGTTGGACGTCCGGTCGGTGCGCGCCGGCGTGGCGAGGACGACGTCGTACGCGGACGGGAGCGCGATCGCGGTCCCGGTCGCCGCCCACAGCGTGACGGTGTCCTCCGCCACCTCGATGTTGGCCGGAGACAGGAGATTGGCGTCGCCGCACGCCGCGGTGGCGGCGAGGAGAGCGACGAGGGCGAGCCCGGTTCGGGGCAAGTGCATGTGGCAGAACATCGTGGAAGCAGCGAACAATAGACGCTCGGCGCTTGACACGCAACGCACCGCGTGCCTACGTTGCCGCAGTTTCCACCCGGGGAGCACCGTGCCAAGCATCCGCGACGTCGTCGAAGCCTTCGGCCGCCGCGAGGGCGTCGAGGCGGTAATCATCCTCGGGAACGACGGGCTCCCCATCGACAGCCGCACCGCTCCGGGCACCGATCCGGAGGCCCTCGCGGCGCTCATCCCGGACGTGCTGCGCGCCTGCGACCAGCTCGGCTCCTCGTCCGGCGGCGGCGACCTCGAGATGGGCGTTCTGGAGTACGGCGGCGGCGCGGCCGTGGTGGCGAACCTCTCCGCCGACGCCAAGCTCCTCGTCCTCGCCACGGCGCGGGCCAACATCGGCCCCCTTCTCTACGACCTCAAGCGCTACCGCGCGGAGATCGCCGGGCTGCTCTAGCGTGCCGACCGCGCCCCACCACCTGCTGGTCATCGACGACGAGCCGTTCATCGGACGGATGATCGAGATGCAGTTCGGCCAGGGGCCGTTCCGCGTCTCGATCGCCCTCGACGGCCCGGCGGGGCTCTCGCTGCTGCGCGCGCACCCCGACGCCGCCCTGGTGCTGGTGGACGTGAATCTCCCCGGGGGCCTCTCCGGCCTCGACGTCATCGAGGAGGCGCGCCGGGAACCGGCCGTCGCCCGCGTGCCCTTCGTGGTGCTCACCGCGACCGGCCAGCAGGCGCACCTCGACCGGGCCCGCGCCCTGGGCGCCGCGGCGGTCGTGACCAAGCCCTTCTCCCCCCACAAGCTCTACCTCCAGGTCTGCGCCCTGGTGGGCGAGCCCGCGTCCTCGGAGTCGTAGGTGCGCTGGGCGGTGGTGCTCGCGGGCGGCGTCGGCTCCCGCTTCTGGCCCCTCTCGACGGCGGCGCGGCCGAAGCAGCTCCTTCCCCTCGCCGGCGACCGCCCCCTCGTGGCGGACGCGGTCGCGCGCGTGCTGCCCTTCGTGCCCGCCGAGCGTATCCTCGTGGTGACCTCGCGCGCGCTCGCACCGGCCATCGGCCGCGTGGTCAGCGAGCTGCCGGCGGCGAACATCCTCGCGGAGCCGTTCGCGGCGTCCACCGCGCCGGCCCTCGCGTGGGCCACCGCGGTCGCGGCGCAGCGGGACCCCGATGCCGTCGTCCTGTCCCTGCACGCCGACTGGACCGTCGGCGACCCCGGCGCGTTCCGGAAGGCGGCTGAGGCGGCACTCGACCTCGCCGCCACGCACGACGTCGTGGTGACCGTCGGCGCGCACCCCACGCGCCCCGAGGTCGGCTACGGGTACGTCGTGCCGGGAGAGCCCCTCCCCGGGACGCTTGCGAGTCGGATCGCCCAGTTCGCCGAGAAGCCGGCGCTGGAGCGCGCCGTCGCCCTCATCGCCGCCGGCGCCGCGTGGAACACGGGGCTGTTCGCCTGGACGGCGCGCCGCTTCCGCACCGAGGTCGAGGCGCACACGCCGGAGCTGGCGGCCGGCCTCCCCGCCCTCGATCGCGGCGACGTGGGGGCGTTCTACCGCGCGGTGAAGCCGGTCAGCGTGGATGTCGGGCTCTTCGAGCGCACCGGCCGGGGCGCGACCCTCACCGCCGATTTCGGCTGGGACGACGTGGGCTCGTGGGCGGCGCTGGCCCGGGTGCGCGCGACGGACCCCGCCGGCAACGTGTCCGCCGGGGACGCCCACGCGGTGGACACGCGCGACTCGGTCCTCTGGTCGGAGGACGGCACGGTGGTCGCCTACGGGGTCGCGGATCTCGTGATCGTGCGCACCGCCGGGATCACCC
>JBEKGT010000053.1:0-10587 GCA_050012655.1 Gemmatimonadales bacterium
GCGGCCGCCCCGGCCTTGCAGCGGCGGCCGCCCCCGGCTCGCTTACTCGAGCTCGATGAACAACGTGCTTAGCAACGACAGCTAGCGAGAGCAGCCCTCTGGACGCCAAGGGCATGGTGCTCTGCGGCATGGACGGCAAGGCGTGCTCGCTCGGCCTGAAGTCGAGAACCGTCGCACTTCTCCCGTATCTCAATTAGCTCGAGTCTCAGCCTGAGCCAGTTGTCGACGTCGCGGCGCCTGAACTCACGCGAGCTCCTCTCAGCCATCGTGACAGCCTGGCGGAGATCGCCCCGGTTGATTGCGGTATCCCATGCAAGCGTCGCCTCTACGGTCCAGCGCTCCGGTATCGCATGCAACCGTGGGCCAGCGATCTGCTCTGCTTGTTGTCGACGACGAGCGAGGGCTGAGAAGTTGTCTTGGCGCACGGCGCACAGCCCGAGGGCGCCACACGCGTAGAGTGCAATCGGCCACAGATCGATGTTCAGTGCCTCCTCAAGCGAGAATTGAAGATCGGCTCTGGCCGCACCTATCTCGCCTGTCAGTAGATGGAGTATGCCACGATTGTAGTACCGGTAGAGCCGGAGAGGCCATCGCGGGTAGTCAGCCTCGATCTTCGCTGATTCTCTCATCACTTGGGCTGCGCGGTCGAAGGACCCCTTAGCCATCTCGGCGTTTGCGATGTTGTTGAGGCTAGACGCTTCAGCCAGAGGATTGAGCGTTTTGCGCGCTAGCGCGAGGCTGCAGTGGATATGTGCAATCGACTCGTCGTACCTCCCAAGATGCTTCAGAACCGTACCGATTCCGTCATGGCACAAATGCTCCAGCTCCCAGTTCTGCTCCTCCTGCGCCAGCCGGGACGCTTCCTCGAGCAGGGGCAAGGCGCGCTCCGGCCAGTAGTACTTCGCGATGACGTAGGCGCTGGCGAACAGCGAATGCGCCGATGGTGGCGCGCCCCCCGGCGGAGCCGAACGCCGCCGCAGCTCCCGCGCGATGCGCTTCACCACCCGGTGGTCCCCTGTCTTGTCGGCGGTCCGCATCAGCAGGTTTCGCGCGTCCAGGTCCCGCGCGAACCGCGGCCCCGTCTCCGCCAGGAGCGCCTCGAGCGCCGCCTGCACGCCCAAGAGGGGTGCACGCCCGGCGTGATGGTCGGCGGCGATCCCCAGGTAGCGGAACTCGTCCCGCAGGTCCTGGTCGAGGTCCCCCCGGCCGAGCGCCTCGGCGCAGAGCGCGTCGAGCCGCTCGAACTCCTTGAGGTCGAGGTAGCAGGCTCCCAGGTCGGCGGCGAGCCGCCCGTCGTACGCCGCGCTCACCGACCGCGCCAGCTCCAGCGCCGCCGAGCGCTCGCGCACCGCCCCCACCGACGCCGCATAGCGCGCCGCCGCGAGGGCGTGGGTCCGCGCCTCCTTGGACCGCCCCGCCCCGGCGTAGTGGCTCGCCACCTCGTAGCGCGCTGCGGGGTTTCCCGCCGCCGACCGGGACAGGTAGCGCGCGATCGCCCGGTGGATGGCCCGGCGCTCGTCCGGCCCCACCAGCGCCTCCGCCCGCCCGCGGTAGCGCTCGTGCGCGAAGGCGAGCGCCGTTCCGCTCCGCCGCACGAACTGCGCGGCCTCGAGCGAGAGGAGCGCCGAGGCGAGCGCGGAGGTCGGCAGGCGCGTGATGACCGCCAGGTCGTAGCCGGTCAGGGGCCGACCTGCGAGCGCCAGCACGCTCGCGATCTGCCGCGCCGGCTCCGCCAGCTGCCCGAGGCGCTCCGCGGCGGTCTGATCGAACGCCGCGCCCTCGACGCCCTTCGCACGCTCCAGGCCGTCCAGCCACAGCGCGTCGGCCCGCCCCTCCTACGCCGGGATGGCGAGGGCGAGCTCGATCGCCTGCAGCGGGTTCCCGCCCGCCGCCGCGGAGAGCCGCGCCAGGAGCACGGCCGGCGCCTCCAGGCCCCGGCGCGCGAACACCTGCTGGACGATCCGGGCGATCTCCTCGCCCGCCAGCGCCCCCAGCGCGAGGAAGCGGGCGAACCCCGCCATCCGCGCCGTCTCGATGAACGCCCGGTCGAAATCCGCGTCCCCCGACGGGGCGCGGTGGATCCCCAGGAGCACCGTCGGCTGCCCCTCCACCTGCCGCCCGAAGTAGTGCAGCAGGGCCAGTGTCGCCTCGTCGGCGTCCTGGAGGTCGTCCACGACCAGGAGGAGGGGCGACTCGTCAGCCACGCACTCGGCGGCGCGGAGCGCGGCGTCGCAGAGGCGATAGCGCGCGGAGTCGTCGATCGCCATCGGCTGAGGCGCCTGCGGGAAGCGCTCGCGCAGCTCCGGCACCAGGCGGCTCAGCTCCCCGATCCACAGCGGATTGACCGCGACGAATCCCGGGAGCCGCGAGAGCTGGCGGACCAGCGCCGAGACGGGCGCGAAGGGCACCGCCTTCTCGCTCCGGAAGCACCGCACCAGGCAGACCGCGCCCCCCGACACGTGGACCTGATTGGCGAGCTTGGCGGCGAGCGCGCTCTTCCCGATGCCTGCGGCGCCCTGGAGGAAGACGCACGAGCCCCGTCCGGAGCGCGCCGCCTCCCACGCCTCCCAGAGCGCCGCGAACTCGGCGTGCCGCCCGTACACCGGCTGCACGACCGGCAGCACCGGCGTCTCGCTCACCTGCGCCGGTGCGGCGGAGGCCGCCGGCGGGGCGCCGTCGCCGCGCCGATGGCGCTGCACCCACGCGCGGAGGGGCGGGCCGGGCTCGGCGGCCAGCTCGTCCGCCAGCAGCGACTCGAACTCGCGGTAGCGGCGCAGCGCGAGCGTCCGGTCGCCGAGGAGGACAAGGCCCTCGAGGAAGGCGAGCATCGCTCCCTCGTCGAGAGGGTCGAGCACCAGCAGCTCCTCCGCTAGCTCGCGCATCGCGCCCCACGCGCCACCCCTGCGCTCCGTCTCCACCAGCTCTGTGAGCACCGTGCGCATCGCCCGCGCCAGGCGCTGGCGCTCCGCCTCAGCCCAGCGCTCGAAGCTCGCCGCCCGCTGGACGGGGAATCCCTCGAGCAGGTTCCCCCGCCACAGCGCGCGTGCCTCGCGCGGCCGCCCGGCGCGCACGTGCTCCTCGAACGACGTCACGTCGAGCCACACCACGCCCGCGCGGAGCGCAAGCTGGTCGGTGCCCGCGGGGGCGATCGCCTCGCAGCCGAGCGCCTTGTTCATCAGGGAGACCGACTGCGAGAGGGAATGCCGGGCGCTCGCCTCGTCGTCGT
Source organism: Gemmatimonadales bacterium (assembly GCA_050012655.1). Lineage (GTDB taxonomy): Bacteria > Gemmatimonadota > Gemmatimonadetes > Gemmatimonadales > JACORV01 > JADGQW01. The sequence continues at coordinate 3,227 of JBEKGT010000053.1, forward strand.
CCGACCAGAGGAGATCGAGGAGCTGGGCCTTCGGGACGGGCACGCCCGGACGGCGGGCCAGGAGCAGCAGGAGAGCGGTCTGTTTGCGGGTGCGGAACGGGACCTTCGCGCCGACGGGCGAGAGCAGCCCGACGGGGCCGAGGCAGGAGAGACGGAAGATCGGATCGCGCACGTCGGCCGGTTCGCCCATCGGCGGTCTCAGAGGAAGGCGTGGGGAGAGCTAACGCCCGGGTGTCACCGGACCGTCAACAGGTGGCTGCCCCGCTCGCATGCCGGCTAACGGCGCGCCGGCGCCTTCCGGGCCTCCGCCATCACATCGGCCACGACCTGCTCGGCGCGCTTCCCCGCGGCTTCGGCGTTGAAGTTCACCACCAGACGGTGCCGCAGGACGGCCAGCGCCGCCGCGTCCACGTCCTCCAGGTCCGCCATCGCCCGCCCATCCATCGCGGCCCGGGCCTTGGCGCCGAGGACGAGGTACTGCGACGCCCGTGGCCCCGCCCCCCACTGCACGTACTCCCGCACCACCGCGGGGGCCGAGGGGTCGTCCGGCCGCGTCATCCGCGCGAGGCGCACCGCGTGCTCCACCACCACCTTCGGCGCCGGGATGCGGCGCACCAGCCGCTGGAGGAGGATCAGCTCCTCCCCCGTCAGCACCGGCTCCAGCTTCGGCAGCAGATCCCCCGTCGTCCGCTCGACGATGGCCTCCTCGTCCTCGCGGCTCGGGTAGTCCACGTGCAGCTCGAACATGAAGCGGTCGAGCTGCGCCTCCGGCAGGGGGTACGTCCCTTCCTGCTCGATCGGATTCTGTGTCGCCAGCACGAAGAACGGCGCGTCGAGCGGGTAGGTGTGCCCCGCCACCGTCACCTCGTGCTCCTGCATCGCCTGGAGGAGCGCCGCCTGCGTCTTGGGGGGCGTGCGGTTCACCTCGTCGGCGAGGACGATGTTGGCGAAGATCGGCCCGTGCACGAACCGGAACGCCCGCGCCCCCGACGAGGGGTCCTCCTCGATGATCTCGGTGCCGGTGATGTCGCTCGGCATCAGGTCGGGCGTGAACTGGATACGGCTGAACTTGAGGGCGAGCGCCTCCGCCACCGAGGAGACCATTAGCGTCTTCGCGAGGCCGGGCACGCCCACGAGGAGGGCGTGACCCCCCGAGAGGAGCGCGGTCAGGATGCCGTCGAGCACGGCGTGCTGGGCGACGATGCGCTGCGCGACCTGGCCCAGGAGGCGGCGCCGGGCGTCGGCGAGGCGCTCGAGCAGCGCGAGATCGGGATCGGCGGGACGGGGGGCGCTCATCGTCCGAAAGCTTACCCGCGGAGCGCGACGACGGTCAATCGGGAGTGGGTTTGCACCGGATTTCACAAGGGGTATATTTCCGCGCCCTCATGGCCCATGGACCGCAGGAGAACCCCATCGGCCGGGGGTTCGGGGCCGGTTACGCCATCGTCGGGGCGGGGTTCCAGTTCGCCTTCGCGATCCTGCTCTTCCTGGGCGGTGGCGTGCTGCTCGACCGCTGGCTCGGGACCCGGCCGGTCTTCACCCTCCTCGGCGTGGCGGTCGGGCTGGGCGCCGGCTTCTACGTCTTCATCGCCCGGGTGACGGCGGCGTCGCGGCAGGATCACGGTCCGGAGAAGCCGGCGCCGTGAGTTGGTCCGCGCGGTTGGTTGGGGCGGCGCTGGCCCTCGCGGTGGTGCTGACGGGCGTGGCGGGCGCGGCTCGCGGCGGGAACGCGGCGTTTGCGGCGGCGAGTGGTGCGTGGCTGGCGCTGCTCGCGCAGGTGGCGGCGGTCGCGCTCCTTCGCCCGGCGATAGGGGCCCGAACCCCCCAGTTCATGCGCCGGTGGGTCGCGGGGATGGCGGTGCGGGGGGCGAGCCTGCTGATGCTCGCGGGGCAGATGGTGCTGCTGCGCGCCGCGTTCCCGGTGATCTGGATGGCAGTCGGATACCTCGGCGTGCTGTTGCCGTTGCTCTTCCTGGAGACGCGCTTCCTCAGATGATGCAGGCGCCCGACATCGGCCGGATGATCCTGGAGCGGACCGGCGACGCGCACGAGATCGAGGTGCCGTTCGGCGAGTGGCTCCACGTGGGTCCCATCCACCTCCCGACGGGGTGGGAGGTCCACCTGGGGCGTTCGGTCATCGACCTCTCGCCGACGCGCAACGTGGTCTTCATGCTGCTCGCGGCCGTGCTCGTGTGGCTCACGCTCTGGCTCACCGGCCGGTCGCTGGAGCGCCAGCGGGCGCGGGGGGGCGCGCCGCGCGGCCTGGCGAACATGGTCGAGGCGGTCGTCCTGTTCATCCGGAACGACGTCGCCATCGCCAACATCGGGCACAAGCGGGGCGCGGCGTTCGCGCCGTACATCCTGACGCTCTTCTGGTTCATCCTGTACTGCAACCTGCTCGGCCTCCTCCCGTACGGGGAGAAGCCGACGGGCAGCTTCTGGGTGACCGGCGCGCTGGCGCTGACCGCGCTGGTGACGATCGAGGTGTCGGGGTTCGTGGCGCTGGGGCCGAAGGGGTACCTGAAGACGATCGTCTTCGTGCCCCCGGGGACGACGGGGATCACGGCGTTCCTGCTCACGTGCATCATGATCCCCATCGAGCTGATCGGGAAGATCGTGAAGCCCTTCGCGCTGATGCTCCGTCTGTTCGCGAACATGGCGGCGGGGCACTTCGTGATGCTGTCGCTGCTCGGGATCATCTTCCTGTTCGGCAACCTCCACTACGTCCGCTGGCTCATCGCCGGCGGGTCGGTGGTCTTTGTGCTGTTCATGATGGTGATCGAGCTGCTGATCGCGTTCCTTCAGGCGTACATCTTCGCGCTGCTGACGGCCACGTTCATCGGCTTGATGCAGCACGAGCACTAGCAGTCGCACGTCACACCCTTCGGGAGGAAGTACGATGTTCATGTTCCAGGTTGCCGCGGCGAACGCGGCCGACGTCGCGAAGAACACCAACGCCCTCCTCGGCGCGGGCCTCGGCCTGGGCCTGGCGGTGATCGGCGCCGGCCTCGGGATCGGCCGCATCGGCGGCCAGGCGGTCGAGGCGATCGCCCGCCAGCCGGAGGCGTCGGCCGACATCCGTGGCGCGATGATCCTGACGGCGGCGCTCGTCGAGGGCGTGGCGCTCGCGGCCGTGGTGTTCGCGCTCCTGTTCAAGGTGCTCTGATGCCACTCGCGGCGTTCCTGTTGGCCGCCGCGGAGGAGGCGCCCAAGGGGCCGTTCGCCCTCACGCCGGGCGTCTCCCTCTGGACGCTGGTGATCTTCTTCATCCTGCTCGTCGTGCTGGCTAAGACCGCCTGGCCGGCGATCCTGAAGGCGGTCGAGGAGCGGGAGAAGAAGATCCAGGCGCAGCTCGACGACGCGGCGAAGGCCAACGCCGAAGCGCAGCGCGTGCTCACGGTGTACCAGCAGCAGCTGGCCGCGGCGCGCGAGGAGGCGGGGGCGATCCTGGCCGCGAGCCGGCAGGCGGGGGAGCGGCTGCGCGAGGACCTGGTCACGAAGGGCCGCGCCGAGCAGGAAGAGCTGCTGGTGCGGGCCCGGCGGGAGATCGGCCTCGAGAAGGACAAGGCGCTGGGCGAGCTGCGGAGCGAGGCGGTCGAGCTGTCCATCGCTGCGGCGAGCAAGGTGATCGAGCGGAACATGGACAACGCGACCGACCGGGGCCTGGTGCAGGACTACCTCGACCACCTCGAGTCGTCCCGGTCGTGAGAGCCGACACCGTCGCGCGCAACTACGCCGAAGCGCTGCGCGACCTCGCGCAGCGACAGGACGCCGTGGTCGCGTACGGCGTGCTGCTCGACGCCGTGGCGGGCGCGGTCAGCACGGAGCCCCGCCTCGTCGCGGTGCTGGCATCGCCCCGCGTGCCGAAGCAGCGAAAGAAGCAGCTCCTCCGGGAGGCGCTGGAGGGGCACGCGCCGCGGGTGTTCGTCGGTTTCCTGGAGGCGGTCGTGCAGCGCGGCCGGCAGGGGCTGCTCGCTCAGATCTCCGCGGAGTACGAGCAGCTGGTGGACCGGCACCTCAAGCGCGTCCACGCCGGCGTCACGACGGCGCACGACGTGGACCCCGAGGCGGCCAAGGCCATCGCGGCGTCGCTGGCGCGGCTGGCGGGGCAGGAGGTCTTGCCCCACTTCCACACCGACCCCAGGCTTCTGGGTGGCCTCGTCGTCCGCATGGGCGACCGGGTGCTCGACGGATCGCTGCGACGCCGCCTGCAACAGCTCCGCTTCTCGATGCTTCACGTGCGGGCGGGCGGCGGCGCGTAAGGGGGGTCCCCCGTGCTGGCAGCCGCCGCAGTCGCCGCACTCCTTTTCCAGTCCCAGGTCCCGCCGCCCCTCCCCCCGGGCGACACCGCGGGCTACTGGCAGCAGGACGTCCGCTACGCGTTCCGCGCTGCCCTCGACGAACCGTCCGGCGTCCTGGTCGCTGCGGGCCGGATCATCTACCGGAACAACAGCCCCGATACCCTGCGCGCGTTCTACGTCCACCTCTACCTGAACGCCTTCCGCCCCGGCTCCCGCTGGTCCGAGAGCGAGCGGCGCGAGGGGATCCGCCGCTTCGGCTTCCTCCCCGACCCATACAACGCCTTCGAGCGGGTGGGCCGTGTCCAGGCCGATGGCGTCGGCGTCGAGCCCACGTACCCGTTCGCTCCCGACTCCACCATCGCCGGCTTCCCGCTGCGACGCCCCCTTGCGCCCGGCGACTCGGTGACCGTTGATGTCGAGTGGCAGTCGCGGCTGAGCGTGATCCCCCGGCGCCAGGGGCGCGCGGGACGCCGCTTCGACTTCGCGCAGTGGTACCCGAAGGTCGTGGTGTACGACCGCTTCGGGTGGGAGCTGCACCCGCTCTACCTCGCAGGCGAGTTCTACGGGGAGTTCGCCACCTACGACGTCGCACTCGACCTCGCCGCCGACCAGGTCGTCGCCGCGACCGGCGTCCCCGTGGAGGGCGACCCCGGCTGGATGGCGGCGCGCGCGACGCCCCGGACTTCCGTGACGCTCCAGGCCGACTGGTACGGAGCGCCGCCGGCGGCGAACGCCCTCTCCTCGTGGGGGCCGCCGGATCCGGGCCGCAAGCGGGTGCGCTTCCGCGCCGAGCGGGTGCACGACTTCGCGTGGTCGCTGAACCCGAACTACGTCTACGAAGAGGGGCGCCTCGGGGCGACGGTCCTGCGCACCTTCTACCTCCCGGAAGACCGCCCGTCGTGGGGCGGTGGCCTCGTCATCGCGCGGATGGGACGCCTCCTCGCCTGGATGGACACGATCTTCGGCGCGTACCCGTGGCCGCAGTTCACCGCGCTCCACCGCATCGAGGGGGGCGGCACCGAGTTCCCGATGGTGGTGATGAACGGCGGGCCGGGCGAGGGGCTGATCTTCCACGAGGGGGGCCACCAGTACCTGTACGGCATCCTCGGCAACAACGAGTGGAAGGACGGCTGGCTTGACGAGGGTTTCACCTCCTTCCAGGCCAGCTGGCACTACCAACGGCTGCGGCCGGGGGCGCCGCCGAACCCCGGCGCGCAGCAGGGGATCCTCGGGATGGACCTCGACGGCTGGAGCGAGCCGGTGGCGACCCCGGCCGAGCGGTTCGCGGACTTCGGCGTCTACAACGAGATGGTGTACGGGAAGGGCGCGCTCGTCTTCCAGATGCTGAAGTACGTCGTGGGCGAGGACGCCTTCCGCCGCGGCCTGCGGGAGTACTACGCCGAGTGGCAGCTCAAGCACGTCTCGGAGGATGCCTTCCGGCGTGCCATGGAGTCGGCTGCGCACCAGGACCTCGGCTGGTTCTTCGCGGAGTGGCTGCACGGGACCCCGCTGGTGGATTACGCGCTGCGGGACGTCCGCCGCACCCGCACCGCGGACGGCTGGCTCACGCGTATCACCATCGCGCGGCTCGGCGACGGCGAGATGCCCGTGGACATCGCGGTGCCGGCGGGGGACACGACCCTCATCGTCCGGGCGGAGGGGATGGCGCGGCGCGAGGTGGTCGAGGTGCGGACGCCGGTGCGGACGGGGCGCGTGGAGCTCGACCCCGCACGCGAGACGATGGACTGGGACTACCTCAACAACCTGGAGGGCCCGTCACTGCCGTTCGGCCGCACGCTGGCGACGGGCCGCGAAGAGCACCGCTTCGGCTGGTCGGCCACGGCGCCGGCGCTGCGCGACCGGCGGGTGGTGAACTGGATGCCACTCGCATGGTTCAACGACGTAGGGGGCGTGACTCTCGGCTTCCAGTCGCGTTCCAACTACATGGGCCGTTTCGAGTTGAGACAGGCGCAGCTCACATGGCCGACGGGGATGAGGAACGACTCCAGTGGCGGGAAGCCGGCTCGGCTGCGGCCCGACTGGTACGTGTCGCTGCGGAACCCGGTGCGGGGCCGCGCGCCGCGCCTCGAGACCGAGTCGGCGAGCTGGTGGCTCGAGGGGCGCGTGGGGGGCCGCGTCGCAGCGGAGAAGGAGCACAAGCCGCACTTCGACTCGCCCCTGACGATGCGGCGGGGCGCGAGCCTGACGGTGATGGCGGTGACCGACGCGCGGTACCTCGACCGGCGCCGCTGGGACGACGTGAACACCGCCGAGCTGACGGCGTGGGCTACGCGCACACAGGAGCGGGAGCCGGGGGCGTCGTCGTCCCGCGTCGAGATGACGGCGGGGCAGTCGTTCGCACCAGCAGTGCCGGAGGCCTATTGGCATCAGCTTGTGTGTCCGCTCCCGCCCAGGGGTTGCCCCGGCATCGATGCCTTCGGCGGTCGGCACCTGCGTGGCGCGCCGTACGGTCGCGCCATGCTGGACGCTCGCCGCGAGCTACCGGCGGGCCACGTGGACGTCCGCCTGCGCCTCGTTGCCGCGGGGACGCTCGGTGGGGCCGCGGTGCCGCTCCAGCGGCGGATCTTCCTCGGCGGCGCGGACCCCTACGCGACGTTCACGGATCCCTTCCTCCGGAGCCGGGGCGGGCTGCTCGCGGCGGACGGCGCGCACTACCAGGCCGCGGGGGGCCTCGGGCTCCGCGGCTTCGCGCCGGCCGCGTCGGCGTCGTGGGGCGTGGCCCTGAACGCCGAGGCCGCGGTGCGGCTCGTGACGCGGCCGCAACAGCGATTCTTCAGCGACATCCGTGTTGCCGCCTTCGCCGACGCGGCCCTCCTCGACCGCGCGGCGCTCGGGCGGCCCGCGGCGGGGGACGCCGGCGTCGGCCTGCGGGCGACGCACCGCATCGGGCCGACGTGGTTCGTGACCCGCGTAGACCTGCCGGTGCTCGTCACGCGTCCGGCGGTGGCCCTGGCCGGCGCCGCGGGCGACGGGGTCTTCAGGCTGCGCTGGGTATGGAGCCTGGAGGAGGCGTTCTGATCGGCGCAGACGACCAGGTCA
>JBEKGT010000054.1:0-10441 GCA_050012655.1 Gemmatimonadales bacterium
AACCCGCTGAGCCCGCCCTTCTGGCGGAGCGTGGGGAAGCACGCGTTGCGCCCGGTCAGGATCTTCCAGCTGTACGCTTGGTGCCCCACGTCCCAGACGATCTTGTCGCGGGGGCTCTCGAACGCGTACAGGAGAGCGGTGGTGAGCTCGACGGTGCCGAGCGAGGCGCCGATGTGCCCCCCCGTCGCGGAAACGACCTCGATGAGGCGCTGGCGCACCTCGTCCGCCAGCTCCTGGAGCCGCTCCTTGGGGATTCGCCTGACGTCTTCGGGTCCCGCGATCGTCTCGAGCAATGCCATCGGCCGTCCGTCCCGGTGTTCGGTCAGAGGCGGCGCGCCACGACGAACCGGGCGAGCGCCGCCAGCAGAGGTGAAGATATCCCTGCGCCCTCCAGGTGGGCCACCGCGCGCTCGGCGAGGCGCTCCGCCTCGCGCCGCGCCGGCTCCACCCCGAAGACCAGGGGGAAAGTGGGTTTGCCGAGCTTCCGGTCCTTCCCGGGCGTCTTCCCGAGCTGGGCGGAGGTGGCGGTGAGGTCGAGGACATCGTCGGCGATCTGGAAGGCGGCGCCGACGTCCTCGCCGTAAGCGCGGAAGGGGGCGCACGCCGCGGGCGAGAGGCCGGCGGCGACGGCGCCGATCTCCACCGACGCGGCGATCAACGCGCCGGTCTTGCGGGCGTTGATCTCCAGCAGCGCATCGGGGCCGAGGCGCTGGCCGCCCGCGGCGAGGTCGAGCACCTGGCCGCCGATCATCCCGCCTCCGCCGGCGGCGCGGAAGAGCAGCTCGAGCACCAGCCGCGTGGCCTCCGGGGCGAGGCCGAGGAGGGAGGCGGCCCGCGCCGCCGCCGCGGCGGCCACCGGCACCATAGCGAAGCCCGCGACGGTCGCGGGTCGCACGCCGAAGGCACGGTGCAGCGTGGGCCGCCCGCGGCGCAGGTCGTCGTTGTCCATGCAGGGGAGGTCGTCGTGCACCAGCGAGTAGGCGTGCACGATCTCGACGGCGGCGGCCAGGTCGGCGATGTGCGGCGAGCGCCCACCGGCGGCCTCGTACCCGGCGAGCACGAGCGCCGGCCGGAACCGCTTCCCCGAGCCGAGGACCGCGTAGCGGATGGCCTCGCCGAGGGTCGCGGGCGCCGCCGGCAGCAGATCGCCCAGCGCCGCCGCGATGGCCACGTCGGTCGCCTCCCGGGCGCCCGCCAGGAAGGTGTCCACGCGGGGCGGCGGCTCAGCCCTAGAGGTCGTCAACCCGGACGCTCCCATCGGCCGCCTCGCGCAGCTGCGTGAGGCGCAGCTCGGCGACCGAGAGCCGCTCGCGCGCGGTGCGCAGGCGCTCGACCCCCTCCTCGAACAGCGCCAGCGCCTTGTCGAGATCGAGGTCGTCGGCCTCGAGCGCGCGGACGATGGCGTCGAGACGCGCGAGGTCCTCCTGCAACGACGGTCCAATCACGGTGTCCCCTCCGATCGGGCCCGAACCTCGCCGTCCGCGACCCGCAGGCGGAAGCGGAGGCCCGGCGGCAGGTCGGCCGCGCGCCGCAGGACCCGCCCGTCCGCGTCCCGCGCCACGGCGTACCCGCGCTCCAGCACCCGGTGGGGCGTGAGCGCGTCCAGCTGTCCCGCGAGGCGCGCCACCTCGGCGCGCCTCGCCTCGACCGCCCGCGCGACCGCGAGGCCCATCCGGGTGTGGGCGTCGCGCAGCCGCGTGGTGCCGCGGTCCGTCATCCGCTCGCACGAGCGCGCCATCCGCGTGGCGGCGTGCCGCAGCTGCTCCTCCACCAGCGCCACCCGTCGCGCCGCCCCCGAAGCCAGGGAGCCGCGCAGCACGTCGAGGCGGTGCAGCAACTCGGCGCGGTCAGGCACCGCCTTCTCCGCCGCGGCCGAGGGTGTCGCGGCACGGACGTCGGCCACGAGATCGGTCAGCGACACGTCCCCCTCGTGCCCCACCGCCGAGATGACCGGGACGCGCGAAGCCGCGACGGCCCGCGCAACCCCCTCGTCGTTGAAGGCCCAGAGGTCCTCCTTCGACCCCCCGCCCCGCCCCACGATCAGCAGGTCCAGCGTCTCCAGCCGGTTCGCCAGCTCCAGCGCCCGGCGCAGGTCCGCGGGGGCGTCCTCCCCCTGCACCTTCGCCCCGATCAGCACCAGCTCGACCAGGGGCCAGCGCCGCCCCGTCACGGCGACGATGTCGCGCCACACCGCGCCCGAGGCGCTGGTGACCACGCCGATCGCCCGCGGGAAGGGCGGCAGCGGGCGCTTCCGCTCCAGCGCGAAGAGCCCGTCCTTCTCGAGGCTCGCGCGGACGCGTTCGAGCAGGGCGGCGTGGAGCCCGCCCTCCATCGTCGCGAGGAGGTCGCGCACCATGAAGCGCGTCTCGCCCCACGGCGGATAGAGCGTGAGCGTGCCGCGCGCGAACAGCTGCATCCCCTCCTGCGGCTCGCCCTTCGCCCGCGCGGCGTCGGCGCGCCACATCACGCAGCCGAGCTTCGCGCCGGCGTCCTTGAGCGTGAAGAACCAGTGACCGTTCGCGTGCTTCCGGAACCCCGACACCTCACCCACGACCCACACCGGCGGCAGCGCCGCCTCGAGGACCTCCTTGGCCAGCGTGGCGAGCTCCGTGACCGAGAGCGGCCGGTCGCCGGGCGGACCTCCGGGGGGCTGCGGGAGCGTCACGCCGACAGCTGGCGGGCCGCCTGAACGGTGTTCTTCATCAGCATCGCGATGGTCATCGGGCCGACGCCGCCGGGGACCGGAGTGATCAGGCTCGCGACCTCGACCGCCTCGCTGAACTTCACGTCGCCGACGAGGCGGTACCCCTTCTCCTTGGTCTTGTCCTCGACGCGGTTCACCCCGACGTCGATCACCACCGCGCCCGGCTTGATCTGGTCGCCCGTCACCACCTCCGGCCGCCCCGCCGCGACGACGAGGATGTCGCCCTGCCGCGTGATCGCCTTCAGGTCCCTGGTCTTGGTGTGACAGACGGTGACGGTGGCGTTCGCCCCGGGGGCGTCCTGGAGGAAGATGTTCGCCACCGGGCGCCCGACGATGAGGGAGCGCCCCACCATGACGAGGTGCTGGCCCCGCGGGTCCACGCCGCTCCGCACGATGAGCTCCTGCACCCCCGCCGGCGTGCACGGCCGGAAGCCGGTGCGGTCGCCGATCACGAGCCGGCCGACGCTCACCGGATGGAAGCCGTCCACGTCCTTGTCCGGGCTCATGCGGTACAGGACCTTCTGGCTGTTGATATGCTTCGGCAGCGGCAACTGGACGAGGATGCCGTGGACGGCGCGATCGGCATTGAGCCGGTCGATCAGCGCGAGGAGGTCCTCCTCCTTCGTGTCGGCGGGCAGCCGGATGGTGTCCGACTTCATCCCCAGTTCGTCGGCGGCCTTCCCCTTCGAACGCACGTAGACCTGGCTGGCGGGGTCCTCCCCCACGAGGACCACGGTGAGTCCCGGCACGATGCCGTGGGACGTCATGTCGGCGACCTCGGCGCGCAGCTCCTCGCGGACCTGCCGGCCGATGGCGTTCCCGTCTACGATCTTCGCGCTCATCCGGATCCTCGGAAGGACCTGCCGCCGGCCGTGCCGGCGCCGGTTACCGGGCGAACCCGATGGACCGCGTCTCGCGGACCACCACGACTTTGATCTGGCCCGGGTACTGCAGCTCGTTCTCGATCTTCCGCGCGATCTCGTCGCTGAGCTGGGTGGCGCGCGCGTCGTCCACTTTGTCCGGGATCACCACCACCCGGATCTCGCGGCCGGCCTGGATGGCGAACGTCTTCTCGACGCCCGCGAAACCGTTGGCGAGCTCCTCGAGCTTGGTGAGGCGCTTGACGTAGCTCTCGAAGGCCTCGCGCCGGGCGCCCGGTCGGGAGCCCGAGACCGCGTCCGCCGCCTGCACGATGACCGAGATCGGCGACTCGTGCGGGACGTCGTCGTGGTGCGCCTGGATGCAGTTGATGACGATGGCGTTCTCGCCGTACTTGCGCGACACCTCCACGCCCAGCTCGACGTGCGTCCCCTCGCTCTCGTGGGTCAGCACCTTGCCAACGTCGTGGAGGAGCGCGCCGCGCTTGGCGAGCCCCACGTCCAACTTGAGCTCGGCGGCCATGATGCCCGCGAGCCAGCAGACCTCCTTGGTGTGCTTGAGGAGGTTCTGGCCGTACGAGGTGCGGAACCGCATCCGGCCGACGAGCTTGACCAGCTCCGGGTGGAGGCCGTGCACGCCGACGTCGTACACCGCCTGCTCGCCCGCCTCCTGGATCTGCTGGTCCACATCGGCCTGCGCCTTCTTGACCACATCCTCGATGCGGCCGGGGTGGATGCGCCCATCGGTGATCAGCCGCTCGAGCGCGAGCCGGGCGACCTCGCGCCGTACCGGGTCGAAGCAGGAGATGACGACCGTGTCGGGGGTGTCGTCGATGATGACGTCCACGCCGGTGGCCGTCTCGAAGGCGCGGATGTTCCGCCCCTCGCGGCCGATGATCCGGCCTTTCATCTCGTCGTTCGGGAGGGCGACGGCGGCGGCGGTGGTCTCGGCGGTGTGGTCGGCGGCGATGCGCTGAATGGCGAGGGCGACGATGTTGCGCGCTTCGCGGTCGGACTCGCGCCGCGCCTGCTCCTTCGCGGCGCGCACCAGGGCGGCGGCCTCGGCCTTCGCCTCGTTCTCGATGGCGCGGACCAGCTCCTGCTTGGCGTCGGCCGAGCTGAGACCCGCCAGCGCCTCGAGCCGGCGGCGCTGCTCCGCCAACAGGCCCCGCGCCTCCGCCTCGGCGGCGGTCACCTTCTCCTCGCGCGCGTCGAGGGCGGCGAGCCGCCCCTCGGACTCCCGGTCGCGCTGCTCGAGCAGGTCAAGCTTGCGCCCCAGCGCGGTCTCGCGCTCGTCCAGCCGGCGCTCGACCCGGGCGACCTCCTCGTGCCGGCGGGCGACCTCCGCCTCCCACGAGAGGCGGGCCTTCTCCAGCTCGTCCTTGCCGGCGAGGACCAGGGTGTTCCGGAACGCCTCGGCGTCCCGGTGGGCGTCCGCGAGGATGCGCTCGGCGATGGATTCGGCGGTGGCGCGTGCGCGCAGAGCCGCACGCCGCTCCGCCGCCCGACCCATGTGATAGAACCCCACGCCGACCGCGCCCGCGAACAGGAGGGCGGCGATGACTTCCAGAACGACTGTCATATGCCCACTCCGGCGGCGAACCGCCTCGAGTGATGCCGAATCAGGGAAACTGTGAAACTACGGTCCTGCCCCGGCGCGCGACAAGCGGGCGCACCCACGCCCCGACTTCGCACGCCGCTACAGCGCCAAGCTCTGCCGCTTCTGCGGTGGGAGCAGCCGGGCCAGGTCGCCCGCCATCTGCTTCAGCCGCGCCGCGAGGTCCTGCTGCTGGCGCTTCGCCTGGAACAGCTCGTCCGTGATCGCCAGGGCGGCGAGGATCGCCACCTTGTGGCTCTCCACGATCTGCCCGGAGGCGAGCACGCGGCGGATGGCGGCGTCCACGTGGGCCGCGACCTGCCGGGTGTACTCCGGATCGAGCTCCGACCGGACGGTCAGCTCCTCATCGACGATGGTGACCTTCACGGCATGCTTCATCCGCGGTCCCCTCCGCCGTTGCCCTGCTGCTCCAGGAACCGGAGCCGGCCCAGGATCTCCTGCACCTGCGTGCGGGCCGTCACCAGCCGCCGCTCCAGGCCCTGGTTCGCGTCCTCCAGTTCCTGGATCCGGCCGGCGCCGCCGTCGCCCTCGGCGAACCGGGCCGCGTCGGCCACCTTCGATTCCGCAGTGAGTGCGCGCCGCCGCCACCCCGCCAGCTCCTCGGTGAGGTGGCGGAGGACGTCGTCGAGCTCGCGCAACGCGTCGAGGTCAGGCCTCTCGCCGGCGGACGCCACAGCGTGTCTCCACTTCCGTCACGGCGCGGGCCAGGGCCGCGTCCACTTCCGCCTCGCGGAGGGTGCGGTCGCCCGCGCGGAAGACCAGTCGCCACGCGACGCTCCGCTGGCCGGCGGCCAGGGGCGCGCCCCGGTACTCGTCGAACACCCACAACGTCTCCAGCAGCGGCCCAGCCGCCGCTCGGAGCACCGCCTCCACCTCCGCCGCCGCCAGCCCGTCGGGGAGCACCAGCGCGACGTCGCGCTCCACGGCGGGAGAGCGCGGGCGCGGCCGCACCGCCGCCGGCGGCGCCACGGCGGCACGCAACAGGATCTCGAAGCCGACCAGCGGCGCCGCCCACGCGGGACGGTCCGCATCGAGCGGACCCGCCCAGCCCACGACAGTACCATGCGGGAGCCGCGCCACCAGCCGCTCCCCCTCCGCCGCCAGCGTCGCACCTCGGCACACCACCGCGGCGGCGGCCTCGAGGAGCGCCTTCGCGTCGAACACGTCCACGTCCGGCGGCGCCGGCTCGCTCCAGTGGCGGGGCCGCCGCCCGCCGGTGACGACGCCCGCCACGTGGATCTCCTCCACCGGCAGGGCGCCCTGCCCCGGCGCGAATGTACGCCCGATCTCGAACAGGCGCACGTCCCGCTCGCTGAGCCGCCAGTTGTGCTCGACCCGGCGCACCAGACCGGGGAGGAGCGCCACCCGGAGGTACGCCTCCTCCTGGCTCAGCGGGTTCAGCACCGGGACGCAACGCTCGTCATGGCGCGGCCCCAGCGGCAGCGTGACCGCCTCGTGCAGGCCGAGGCCGGTGAGCACGCCGCGTACCGCGGAGGCCACCGCCTCGGTCGGCTCGTCGGGGACCACACTCGGCCGGAAGGGACGCATCTCCTCGGGGAAGCGGTCGTACCCCACGATGCGGGCGACCTCCTCGATGAGGTCCACCTCGCGCTCGAGGTCGGGGCGCCAGCTCGGCACCTGCACCGTGAGCCGCCCCTCGCGCGGGAGCACCACGCACCCGAGCGCCGTGAGCGCGCGCTCGGCGTCGGCGCGCGGGACCGTGACGCCGAGGAGGTGCGCCAGGCGCTCGTCGCGCAGCGTCACCGTGCGCGGCGCGATCGGGGCCGGGCAGACGTTCACCGGCGTCCCGTCGAGGCGCCCCCCCGCGACCGCGAGGAGGAGCGCCACCGCGCGCTCGAGGTTCGCCGGGAGCGCCTCGGGGTCGATCCCGCGCTCGTACCGGTAGCTCGCTTCGGTGCTCATCCCGAGCGCGCGCCGCGTCGCCCCCAGGCGCCGTGGCTCGAAGTAGGCGCACTCGAGAAGGAGGTCGGTGGTCGCCGCCGACACCTCGCTGGCCGCGCCCCCCATCACACCCGCCACCGCCTGCGGCGTGGCCGCGTCGGCGATGACCGTCATCGCCGGGCCCAAGGCGCGCCGCACACCGTCGAGGGTGACCAGCGTCTCACCGGCACGGGCGCGGCGCACCACCACCGCGGGCCCAGCCAGCTTGGCGAGGTCGAAGGCGTGGAGGGGCTGGTTCAGCTCGTAGAGGACGTAGTTGGTCGCATCCACCACGTTGTTGATGGACCGCGCGCCTACCGCCGCGAGCCGGTCCTTGAGCCATGCCGGGGAGGGCCCCACCGTCACGCCGCGGAGCACCGCCGCCGCATATCGCGGACATCCCTCCGCGTCCTCGATGGCCACCCGGACGCCGGCCGTCTCGCCGCTCGCTCCAGCCGCCCGCGCCGCGCGCGGAGGCGGCGCTTCGGCGGCGCCGGGGAGCGCGGGGAGCCGCACCGGCCGGCCCAGCACCGCCCCCAGCTCCCGCGCCAGCCCCGCGTGAGCGAGCAGGTCGGGCCGATTGGGGGTGACGTCGATCTCGAACCGCGTGTCGGCCACCGGAAGGACGTCGAGGAAGGGCGTGCCGGGCGCCGCCTCGGTGTCGAGCTCGAGGATCCCCTCGCTGTCCTCGCCCAGCCCCAGCTCCTTGGCCGAGCAAAGCATCCCCTCCGAGTACTCGCCGCGGATCTTGCGGCGCTCGAGGGTGATGCCGTTCGGGAGGGTGACCCCGACGGCCGCGAACGGGTAGCGCTTCCCGGCGGCGACGTTGCGCGCGCCGCAGACCACGCCGAGCACGTCCCCGCCGGCGTTCACCTTGCAGAGCGAGAGGCGGTCGGCGTTGGGATGCTTGGCCACCTCCAGCACCAGGCCGACGACCACCTTCTCGAGCCCGGCGTGGAGCGGCTCCATCGCGTCCACCGGGCAGCCGAGCATCGCCAGCCGGTCGCGGACCTCGGCGGCCTCGAGGCGCGTGCCGAGGAGATCGGCGAGCCAGCGGAGCGAGGCGTTCACCGCGCCTCCACGAACTGCGCGTGCAGGCGCACGTCGGCGTCGTAGAGCATCCGGATGTCCGACAGGCCGTAGCGCTGCATCGCGATCCGGCCCGGGCCCATGCCGAAGGCGTAGCCGGTGAACCGCTCGGCGTCCACGCCGCACGCCTCGAGCACCGCGGGGTCCACCATCCCCGCGCCCATGATCTCCGACCACCCCGTCCCCTTGCACACGGGGCATCCCGCGCCGTGGCAGATCTGGCACTCCACGTCCACCTCGGCAGACGGCTCGGTGAACGGGAAGAACGAGGGGCGGAACCGGACCTTCACCCCGGGCGCGAAGAAGCGCCGGGCGAAGAAGCCGATGGCGGCCTTGAGGTCCACGAACGACACCCCCTCGTCCACCGCCAGGCCCTCGATCTGCGAGAAGACCGGCGCGTGGGAGGCGTCCCAGGCGTCGCGGCGGTAGCAGAGCCCCGGGATGGTGACCCGGACCGGCGGCGGGTACGCCTCCAGGGTGCGCACCTGCACCGGCGAGGTGTGGGTGCGCAGGAGCGTGCCCGGCCCGAGATACATCGTGTCGTGCAGGTCGAGCGCGGGGTGGCCCGGTGGGAAGTTGAGCTTGGTGAAGTTGTACTGTTCGGTCTCCGCCTCGGGCCCCGTCACGCGGGTGAAGCCCAAATCGCGGAAGATGCCGCAGATCTCGTCCACCACGAGGGTGACGGGGTGGAGCGCGCCCCGGAAGGCCGGGCGCGAAGGCATGGTGAGGTCGGCGGCGGCGGCGCCCGCGCGCGCCGCGAGTGCGGCGTCGGCCGCGTCGAGGAGCGCCTCGATGGCGGCCTTGGCCTCGTTCGCCGCCTGCCCGACCACCTTCCGCGCCTCGATGTCGAGGCTGGGGAGGTCGCGCAGGATGGCGGTCACACGTCCCGCTTTGCGGCCCAGATACTCGATCCGGAGCCGCTGCAGCACGTCGCGCTCGGTGGCGGCCCCCACGAGGGCCTCCGCCTCCGCTCTGAGGGCGGCGAGCGCGGCGACCAGGTCCGCCGACGCGCCGCTCACCGGCTAGCCGCTGCTCTTGGCCAGCTCCGTGAGCTTCGCGAACGCTGCGGGGTCCCGCACCGCGAGGTCGGCGAGCACCTTGCGGTTGATCTCGACGCCGGCCTTCTTGAGCCCGTTCATCAGCCGGTTGTACGAGAGGTCGTGCTCGCGGGCCGCGGCGTTGATGCGCGTGATCCACAGCCGCCGGAACTGCCGCTTCTTCTGCTTGCGATCCCGGTAGGCGTAGGCCCAGCCGCGCTCGACGGTCTCCTTCGCCGCCTTCCACAGCTTGCTGCGGCCACCGCGGTACCCCTTGGCGGCCTCCATCACCTTCTTCTTGCGCGCGAGGCGCACCACGTTGCTCTTGACGCGAGGCATCGTGCTCTCCTAGGCCGTGAGCAGGCCGGTCAGGCGCCGCTCGTCGGCGTGCGCGGCGATCCCGGCCTTGCGGAGGTGCCGCTTCCGCTTGGCCGTCTTCTTGGTCAGGATGTGGCTCTTGAACGCCTTGCGGCGCCGCACGTGCCCGCGCCCCGTCAGCGTGAAGCGCTTGGCCGCCGCCTTCTTCGTCTTCTTCTTCACTGCAGCTCTCCCAGCGGGGCGCGCGGCCTCTACCGGCTCGCGCCGCCCGCGATCATTTCGGGGTCATCAGCATCGTCATGTTGCGGCCCTCAAGCTTCGGGTCCTGCTCGATCTTCCCGACCTCGGCGAGCACCTCCGCCACCCGCTCGAGCACCACCTTCCCCAGCTCGGGATGGGCCATCTGCCGCCCGCGGAACATCATCGTGACCTTGACCTTGTTGCCTTCCGCCAGGAACTCCAGGGCGTGCCGGCACTTGAACTCGAAGTCGTGGTCGTCGATCCCCGGTCGGAACTTGATCTCCTTCATCTGCACCGTGTGCTGCTTCTTCTTCGCCGCCCGCGCCGCCTTGGCCTGCTCGAACTTGAACTTGCCGTAGTCCATGATGCGGACCACCGGCGGACGCGCCGTCGGCGCCACCTCGACCAGGTCCAGCCCCTTCGCTTCCGCGGCCGCCAGCGCATCCTCCACCGTCATGATGCCGAGCTGGCCGCCATCCTGGTCGATGACCCGCAGCGGGCTGATGCGGATCATCCGGTTCACGCGCACGCGGTTCTTCTGTTCTTCCCTCGGTTTTTCCAGAATGGCGCCGCCTCCTCCGCTCAGGTTCGCAAAACGGAACGGACTCCGGGAACC
>JBEKGT010000055.1:0-11172 GCA_050012655.1 Gemmatimonadales bacterium
GCAGCATCGCGTCCGCCGCGCTCTCGGTGATCCAGCTCGCCCACAGGAGGGAGGTGTTCGGCTTGATGAGCCGGACCTGGTCCACCGCCCACGAGTTCATCACGGTGTTCCAGCCGTACGTCGCCATGGTGTCGTTGTGGACCAGGATCACCCCGGCCGCGCCGCGGCGCGCCGCCTCCTCGAGCTTGTACGTCCAGCGGCCGTAGTACGTGAGGATCTTGCCGCGGAAGATCGTGGAGTCCCGCAGGCCGGGGTCGTTCACCAGCATCATGATGATCTTGCCCTTCACGTCCACGCCCTGGAAATCGTCCCACTGCCACTCCGGCGCCGTGATCCCGAACCCCACGAAGACCAGCTCGTTGGTGGACTCGACGCTGGCGAAGCCCGGGACGCCCGGGCGCTCGTTCGGCGCGCGCTCCGGTATCTGCTCGGACCAGGCCACGAAGTCCTCGCGGTAGCGCAGCGCGTGTGTCTGGCCGGCCACGGTGTAGTCCATCGTCGCCGTCGGGGACTGGGAGACGATCGGCACGCGCTGGAACCAGGTGCCGCTGTCGCCCGCCGGCTCGAGGCCCAGCGCCATGAACTGCGAAGCGATGTACTGCATCGCCAGTTCGCCGCCGCGCGTGCCGGTCCCGCGGCCCTCGAGGAGGTCGTCGGAGAGGAACCGCAGCGGCGCCCACACCGCCTCGGGGCGGAGGGCGGCGGTGACGCGGGAGACGGGCGAGGCGTGCTGCTGCGCCTGGACGCTGAGGGGAGAAAGGGCGACGAAGGTCGCGAGGAAGGCGAGGGAACGCACGCGCGGGAGGGACATCGGCCTCTGCCGGTGAAGTGCGGCCCGAGTGTAGCGCTCGGGGTGGGTCGCAGCAAGCGCTCGGCCGTCCACACGGTTGTGGATACACATCTCGACATTGTGGGGAGAAGTGCGGGAACTCCTTCGGGGGCCGGCAGTTCGACTCCACAAGCACTGCACGTCGAAGTGGCGTAACCCGAAGTAACTCCGGCACTTGCGTGGTTTCTGGCTAGCCGTATCTTGGGCGTGTCGCAGGCGGGGAAGGGATCGGGTCATCCCGGTCAACGCCCGCAGGCGGGCCTGAGCGCAAGCTTGGGGGAGGGCGCCGACGCAACCAAGGGCACAGGCGTCCATCGATCCCAGGGCAAGCCCAGCGACTCGGGCAGGCAAGGTGATCGCGCGCCTTGTCCACCTCGCCGTGGCGCAGCGAGGTGCGGAACGGGAGGCCGGTCAGCGAGCCGGCTGGATCCGAAGCGCTCGGAGCGGTGAACTGCGCGGCGCGGCCACGTTGCGCAGGGATGGAAGCCGGAGCTTCCAAGCGGGCCCTACCGGGAACCTATCAAGACAACCGGTGGCTCGAGGAAGAAAAACGAAGGAGCAATCCTTCGGCCCCGGGTAACTGCTCCGGCGACGGCCCGATGGGGGAGACCTCATCGGGCCGTCGTGCGTCGGGGACCCTGCCTGTCAGTCCTCTCGGCGCGAGCCGAGCTCGACGTAACTCCAGCCGCGTCCCGCGCGGGCGGCGAAGGCCGCGGGGGGGAAGAGGAAGCCGGCGCCGGTGGTGGAGAACCACGCGGCGTGGAGGTGGTCGGCGCCTTCCGGGAGCGGGCCCTCCAGGAGCGCCATGAGCCAGCGCTGGACGTGGGCGACCTCCGGGGCCCGCGGACCGAAGAGCGCGAGGAGCGCCCCGCGGGCCTGGGTGGTCACCAGGAAATGCGCGATGGCGCTCCAGCGCTCGTGGAACTCGGAGCCGCTGACGAAGAGCTGGTCGAGCACCTGCACGCCGTCCACGGGCGACTTCGGCGGCATCTCGAGCCGCGGCCCCACGTAGCGGTACACCGTCTCGCCAGCCTCGTGCCGCTCAAGGACCGCGGCGCCCGTCTCGCCGAGGAAGCAGGCCGCGTGGAGGCGGTCGTCGGGGCGCACCAGCCCTGTCTCCGCCGACCAGTGCAGCGCGGCGAGCGCCATGACGATGCTGCAGCCCGCGCTGTCGTCGGGGGTGAGGAGGCGTGGGGCGTCGCCCGCGGAGCGGAGGAACTCCGCCAGCGCGTCCTCTCGCCGCTCGAAGTCCGCGGTGGCCCGGGGCGCATTCTCCCCGTTCATGCGGGCCGCCCGTCGGCCGGGCCGCGGTAGACCTTCCGCTCCAGCGTCCAGATCCGCTTCGACACGTTCTCCCCCTCGCCGAAGTTCTCCGCGCTCCCGATCGCGTCGGCCATGTTGCGGGTGGTCGCGGAGGCGTGGTCGGCGGCGTGGAGCACCTCCGCCTCGACGGTCATCGGCCGGACGGGACTGCCGAACTCCAGCTCGCCGTGGTGCGAGAGGACGAGATGCTGGAGCAGCCACTCCTCCCGCTCGTCGAGGGGCGGCTCCAGCTCGGCGAGGCGCCGGTCGAGGGCGAAGGCGCCGAGCGCCACGTGTCCGAGGAGGAAGCCCTGGTCGGTCATCTCGAAGACCCCGCCCCAGCGGTAGGCGTCGAGCTTGCCGATGTCGTGCAGGAGGACGCCGGCGAGGACGAGGTCGGGGTCGGCGTCGCAGGTCTTGGCGATGGTGCGCGCGATGGCGCCGACCTCGACGGTGTGCTGCAGGAGCCCGCCAAGCGCGGCGTGGTGGTTGCCCGTGGAGCCGGGACACTGCTCGTAGGCGCGTCGGAAGTCGGGGTCCTCGTAGAACGCGTTCACCGCGCGCTTCCAGGCCCCCTCCTTCATCTCCGCGCGCCACTTGTCGAGGGTCGTCCAGTACTTCGCGACCCCGCCCTCGACGGAGGGGACGAGCCGGGTGAGGTCGGCGCCGCTCTTCGGGACCGCGTCGATCGCGGTGACCTTGAGCTGGCGGTCGCCGCGGTACTCGCCGACGTCGCCCGTCACCCGGACGATGGCGCCGCGCGCGAGGCCCTCGACCTTGTGCAGCTCCGAGGACCAGAAGGGCGCGCTCTTGATGCGGCCGGAGGCGTTCGCGAGCGTGAGGATGGCGAAGCGGCTGCCGTCGTTCTGGCTGCGCGTCTCCACCTCCCAGACGAGGAAGGTGTCCTGCACGCGGGCGCCGGCGGCCAGGGCGGTGAGGTCGATCGGAGGGGTGGTCACGCCCGGAATATCGCCCGGCGGGTGGCCGGGCGGTACGCCGCCGCGCCGGGGCGGCTCAGCCGAGGGGCGCCTGGCCGGCGGCCTTCAGCTGCTGGTAGGCCATCCCCTTGAGGATCGTGATGCGCTTGGCCATCGGCGGATGGGTGCCGAAGAGGTCGGCCAGGCGCCCCTCCTTGAGGTTGGCGCTGCGCCCCAGCGGATCGGCGATGCACAGGTGCGCCACCCCGCTCCGGATGGAGGTGGTCGGCGCGTCCGCCGCGTCGATCTTCTCCAGCGCGGCGGCGAGGCCTCCGGGATTGCGCGTCAGCTCTGCGCTGGTGGCGTCGGCGAGGTACTCGCGGTTGCGGGAGATGGCCATCGCCATCAGCCGCGAGATCAGCGGCGCGAGGATGAGGGTGATGAGCCAGAGGACGAGGATGACGAGGGCGATGGCTCCGCCGCCGCCCTTCTTCCCCCGTCCCCCGAGGAGCGTTCCGACGCCGCGCCCCCCGCCACCGCGGAACATGCGGCCCATCCCGTCGGAGAGGACGACGATGACCCCGATGAGCGCGGCGATCGTCGTCATCAGGCGCACGTCGTAGTTCCGGATGTGTCCCATCTCGTGGCCCACGACGCCCTGGAGCTCCTCGCGGCTCAGGCCCTGGAGGAGCCCCGACGTGACGGCGATGGACGCCGCCCCGGGGCCGTGCCCCGTGGCGAAGGCGTTGGGGTCGGGATCACTCACCACGAAGATCCGCGGGCGCGGCACGCCCGCGGCGATCGCCATCTCCTCGACCACGTTGACGAGCTGCTTCTCCTCGAACGTCTGCGGTTCGAAGAGTTCCGCCGCGCCGGTGGACCAGAGCACCTGCGTCGGGCCGTTGGTCCAGGAGTACCACGCGACCCCGCACGCGATGATGGTGAGCACGATGCCCATCCACGGCACCGTGTAGTGCGCCTGGCCCAGCTGGTCCACCGACCCGAAGTAGAGCGCGGCGTCCCCGCCGAAGCCGAGCCAGGCGAAGAAGAGCACGAACAGCACGACCCAGGCCGTCGTCTGGCGGCGGTTCCGCGCCTGCTGCTCGAAGAGGTTCGGTGTCCCGCTCACGCCTGCGGCTTCGGCTTCAGCGAGAGGTCCACCTGCGGCACGGCGCGCTCCGCCTGGTCCTCGATCTCCCACAGCTCGGCGATCTGGGCCTTGGCGAGCCCCACGACGAGGTTGGTCGGGAACTGCTGCTGCTTCGTGTTGTACTGGGTCGCCACGTCGTTATAGAGCTGGCGCGCGAAGGCGATCTTGTTCTCCGTCGAGGAGAGCTCCTCCTGCAGGTCGCGCACGTTCTGCGACGACTTGAGGTCGGGGTACTGCTCCATCACCACGAACAGCTTTCCCAGCGCGCCGGTGAGGGCGCCCTCCGCCGCGGCCGTGTCCTTCACCCCCCCGCCGCCGGACATGGCCTTGGAGCGGGCGTCGATCACCGCCTGCAGGGTGTCCTTCTCGAACTCCATGGACCCCTTCACGGTGTTGACGAGGTTCGGGATGAGGTCGTGCCGCCGCTTCAGCTGCACGTCGATCTGCTTCCAGGCGTTGATCGTCTGGTTCTTGAGGGCGATGAGGCCGTTGTACGCCATCATGACCCACACGAGGACGACGACGATGATGACCAGCAGGAGCCACATGGGACGCCCGTCCGGAGGGAGGTTCCGGCGAATGTGCGACGGTGGGCTGCCGCTGGCAAGGGCGCTCGGCGGTCGCTATGGTAGGCGTATGACAGCGGTATTCGACCGAGCGGCGCGCCGACGCGCCGGGGGGGCCGGTGGCCGGCGGCGTGGGCGCATCCGGTGGCCCAAAGGGGCGCTCCCGGTGCTCGGGGCGCTGTGCGTGTGGGCGGCGGCGCGACCGAGCGCGGGCCTCCTCGCCCAGGCGCGCCCGTCGGACCTCACCGTGGTGGCGACGCAGGCGTTCCGGCCCACGGCCGTTCTCCTCCCGCACTTCCAGTTCTGGATCGCCACCGACAGCGGCGACGGCGGGGCGCTCCTCCGCGACCTGACGATCGCGCCGGTCACCTTCACCGGCGCGGTGCACATCGAGGGAGCGCAGCCCGGGGCCCGCGCGAGCGAGGCCTCCCCCTTCGCCGACAGCGTCCGGTTCGGCGGCGACGGACAGGTGACGCTCCTCCTCGCCGACAGCGCCACCGGCGCGCCGCTGGCCGTGCAGCCGATGGGCGTCGTGGGTGCGAGCGGCGGCCGGCTCCTCATTACGGCGCCGGAGTGGCCCTACGGCCGGCTCCTCGTGGTCACCATCGATCCCGCCGACCTGTACGAGCACCGCTGGCGCGAGGTGGGCTATGGGGTGCGCGACCGCATCCACGTGGACGACCGGCGCGGCATCGCGTTCCTCTCCGACAGCACCATCCGCAACACCGTGATCGCGATCGGGATCGGCCCCGGGCTCCACGGCGGCATCCGGACCGACGTGAGCTCGATGGTGATCGAGCGCCGGTTCGGCGACGCCATCGGCCGGGAGCGCCGGGCGGTCGGATCGCTCGTGCTCGCCATCGAGCCCGCGCGTGACGCGGAGGGCGCGGTGCGCTGGGAGGTGGACTTCGCCCTCGGCACCAGCGAGGACGACGCCGCCCGCGTGCTGGCGGCAGTGGCGGCGGCGCCGCCACCGATGGCCGGTCCCCCGGGCCCGTGGATCAGCACGCCCTTCCCCTCCGTGGACCTGCTCCTCGGCCACGTGCTGGCGGCCGAGCGGCCGATGCTCGACTACGACCGGATCGCCGGCCTCCGCCACACTCCGGCGGGCGCGTACACCTTCCTGGCGGCGTTCGACCGCGACGGCTGGTACGGCGCCACGGTCGCGCTGCAGCTTGGCGACCCCGGCGTCGTCTGCTCCGAGTACCGGCTCTTCGACCGCTTCGCCGACCCGTCGGGCGCGCAGCGGCACGAGATCTGGAACCGGCTCGGCCCGGGCGGGCGGTACGTGTGGACCGACGACTGGGGCGGCCGCTGGATGGGGGACAAGGACGCGTACCAGATCCTCAAGGGCTACGCGTGCTACCGGGCGACGCACGACGGGGCGTGGCTCGCCACCGAGCTGCCGTCGCTCCGGCGCATCGCGCGCTACGTGCTGGCGACCGACGCGGACGGCGATGGGCTGGTGGAGGGGATGAGCTACGCCACGTACTCGGAGATGTCCCCCCTCTCTCCGCATGACGAGCCGTACGCGACGGAGGACCCGTACGTCAACGCGCTGACGGCCTACGCGCTGGACCGGCTGGCGGAGCTGGAGGACGCGGCGACGCTCACCGCCGGGCAGTCGCCCGACAGCGCGGCCACGTGGCGGACGGCGGCGGCGCGGATCCGCAGGGCGCTGCCGGCGCTATGGCGCCCCGCGATGCAGTGGTTCGCGTACCACGCCACGCCCGACGGCACCCGCAGCTGGGACCACTACCACCTCCAGCCGGTGGACGCATTGGTGTTCGACGGTGTGGCCGACACCGCGATGCAGGCGGCGATGGTGAGGCAGCTGCTCCGCCCCGACTGGTGGGATGCGGGCGGCCGCGGGTTCTTCACGGTGCCCGCCACCGACCCCTGGCACGACATGACGAGCTACTGGCGTGGCTGGGGGTGGCACATCATGGACTTCAAGGCGCTGGAGGTGGTGCTCCGGTTCGCGCCGGCGCCGGAGCAGCGCATCGCCGCGTGGCGGCTCCTGGTGGCGGAGGCGGACCGCATCCTGCGCGTGAACTACGGGCGCCCGGGCGAGCGCGGCGACGATAACGGGCTGTTCCAGTTCTCGGCGGGGTCGTACCTCGACCTGGTGGCGCGCGGGCTCTTCGGGGTGGACGAGCACGTGGACGAGGTGGACGTCGCGCCACACGTGGACGGCATCGCCGACGAGTTCACCTGGCGGCTCATGGGGTGGCGCATCGCGGGCGACTCGCTCGACGTCACGTACCGGCCCGCCGACCACGCGGCCACGCTCCGCGTCGCGGCGTTCCACCGCACCCGCTTCGTCCTCCGCTTCCCCTGGCTCTCGGCGAACTCGTGCGTGGAGATGCGGCGCGGCGCCGCGCGGGTGGAGCGGCTCCTGCTGGTGCAGCTGGTGGACGGCTCGGCCTACGTGGACGTGCGCGGCGGGTTCGAGCCGGCGGAGCTCAGGGTCTCGGCGACCGCCTGCGGAAGCTGAAGAGGAGGGCGCCGGCCCAGATCCATCCGAGCAGGGCCGCGCCGTGCGCCGGTGAGGCCTCCCGGAGCAGCAGCACGAGGTTGAGCGGGACCGCGACCGTCGCCTCCGCGCGCGTCTCGGGGAGCCAGCGCCGCAGGACCACCGGCTGGCTCGCGTCCGCGCCCTCGCGAGCGAACTTCGCCACGAGCACCGCGGCGAGGGGCCCCGCCTCGAGCCGCCGCCATCCCCGGATCCGCGTCACGTTCCAGGCGCTCGCGGTGTAGCCGAGTCCGTGCATGTCGGTTGCGGCGAACATCGCCAGCCCCTGGAGGCGGCACCACGCCGCCACCTCGCGCCGCAGCGCCGGCGGGAACCCCATCGCGCGCGGCGACGTCGTCCACACCTCCACGCCGCGCACGCCCCACGCCGCGAGCGTGTCGAGGTCCGTCCCCCAGTGATGCTCCCAGTACTCCGGAAGGCTCGCGACGAGGAAGGGCGCGACCGCGGCTGCGGGCGGGAGAACAGCGCCGCGCGCGGATGAGAGGGGGGGCGCCGTATCGCCGGCGGCGAGCGCGCGGATCAGCGCGCCGGTCGAGTCCCAGCGGTCGCGGAAGGGCGCGACGGGGATCTCCCGCGCGGCGCCGAGCGCGAGGAGGTGCAGGCCGCTGAGGGAGAGCTCGATGCCGGGGAGGAGGCGGAACGCCCCCGGCGGCGCTTCGGTGAACCAGGCGCGGAGCGCGGCGGTGGTGTTGTGGTCGGTGATGAACGCGGCGTCGAACCCGGCGCGCGCGTGCCAGGCGGCGTTCTCTGCAGGGCCGAACCCGGGCCGGCCGTCGTGCGACGCGGCGGTGTGCGAATGCAGGTCGAAAACGAGGAGGTCGGGAGCGTCGGCCACGAGCCGCGGGATGGGCCGCGGGACGAACGTGCCCCACGCCGCGAAGAGGGCGAGGGCGGCGAGGAAGAGCGTGCACGCCAGCGCCTCGCGCAGCACGCCCCGCGCGAGGCCGCGCCCTCGCGGGCGCCGGCGCGCGAGGCGCACGAGCGCGTACGCCGCGAGGGCCCACACCAGGAGGCCCTTCAGCTCGCGGGTGGGGCTCCCGTTCAGCCAGTCGGCGAGGAGGGTGAACGGCGCCAGGAGGACGTGCGCGGCGGGATAGGCGAGGTGCACGTCCGCGGGCGCGGTGCCGGTGAGGGGGTCAGCGAGTGGAGCGAGGTGAAAGAGTTGTCCGGCGAGGACGCACGCGGAGAGGAGGAGGGGCAGGCGCCAGGAGATGCGCATCGTGCTACGGCGCCGGCTCCTCGGTCACCATGCGGGCGGCCCGCGCCACCGATTCCGCCAGGCGGCGGCGCAGCGCGTCGCTCCGCGCGGCGGGGTGGTCGGCGCGCACGTCGAGCTCAAGGCCTTCAGCCACGCCAAGGTGGTACCACGTGCCCGGGGCCGCTTCGGGCGCCGCGCCGTTGCCGCCCCTGCCCTCACCCGCCGGGTTCCACTGCTGGAAGGCGCGGCGCACCCGGCCCCGTGGTGCGACCCGGGGCTGAAGGTTCAGCTCCTCCAGCAACGGCAGGTTCCCGAGCGCCGAGGCGACCCGCTTCTCCAGCACGTCGCCCGGGGACTCGCCGAGTTCCTTCGTGATGCTCGCCAGCGTGGCGCCCTCCATCTGGCGCAGCTTGATGGCGAAGAGCTGCAGCAGGTGGCGGTAGCCGTAGGTCGCGGCGGTGCCGCGGCCCTCCGGCGGGCTCATCAGCTGCTTGGCGACGTAGAAGCGGATCGTCCGGTCGGACGGCCGGCTCTGCGCCGCGGCGTTGATGGGCGTGACGCCGGACGCGTCCAGCACGGCGCCCGCGAGGGCGGCGAGGTCGCGGATGTTCCACGGTGCGAGCTTCGCGTATTCGCGAAGCGTGAGAAGAGGGTCGCTCATACTGCGCGTCAGAGAACCTACCGGCGTCAGGGCGCTCTGCAAGGAGGGGGTATCCGGCGCGCCGCTTGACGGGGCCGGCGTCGGCACGTACGATGGCCCGGCTCGTTTCCCCGGAGTGTCCGTATGCGGCGTGTCCCCATCGCACGGGCCGGAGTCGCCGTGCTCGCCCTCCTCCTCGCCGTCGCCGCGCCCGCGCGGGCCCAGGAAGGTCCCTGGGTCCTGACGAACGTCCGCATCGAGACTGTGACCCGCGGCGTGATCGAGCGCGGGACGGTCGTGATCCGCGACGGGTTGATCGCGGCCGTGGGCGCGGACGTCCCCGCGCCCGCCGACGCGCGGGTGCTCGACCTCGCCGGGAAGACCGTGTTCCCGGCGTTCATCGATCTCACCTCGTCGCTGGGGCTCGCCAGCGCGCCGGCCGCCGCGGCCACGGGCGGCCGCCCGGGCGCGGCGGCTGCCGCGGCTGCGGGGGCGGGAGCCGAATCGGCCCCGGTCGGCCTCGAGCCGTACCGCGTCGTGGCCGACGAACTGCGCCCGGTCGCCGCCGACGTGAGGGCCGCGCGCGACGCGGGGTTCGGCGCCGTGCTCTCGGCCCCGAGCCGCGGCGCGTTCCGCGGACTCTCGGCCCTGGTGCCGCTGCGCGACAGCGCGGCGGCGCTCGCGCTGATCCGTTCGCCGGTGGCCCTGCACATGGGCTTCCAGTCGGTCCCGGGCCGCTACCCGGAGACGCTCCTCGGCGTGATCGCCTACGAGCGGCAGGCCTTCTACGACGCGCAGCGGCAGGGGACCCTCCTCGACCGCTACCGCGCCAGCCCGCGCGGCATGGCGCGGCCCGCCTCCGACCGGCGGCTCGACGCCCTGGTTCCCGTGGTGCGCGGCGAGTTGCCGGTCCTCTTCGCCGCGAGCAACGAGAACGAGATCCGGCGGGCGGTCGCGATGGCGCACGAGTTCAACCTCACGCTGACCGTCGTGGGCGCGACCGAGGGCTTCCGCGCGGTGGACGCTCTGCAGGCGAACCGGCGGCCGGTCGTGGTCTCGGTGGACTTCCCCCGCGCTCCCGAGGTGACCGGCTGGGGCTTCCGTACCGGTATCCGCCACCCGCCGGACGACAGCGCGGCCGCCGACAGCGCGGCGCGCCGGGTGATTGAAGGGAACGCTGGGGCGCTCGACCGCGCGGGCATCCGTCTCGCGCTCGCCTCCGGCGGCACGCTCCGCGCGAGCGAGTTCCTCGCCAACGTCCGCAAGGCGATCGCCGCGGGGCTCCCCCGCGACGTGGCGCTCGTGAGCGCGGTCTTCGTGGACGGCGTGCGCTACGAGGTGATCGCGCCCGCCGCGCCCGCGCGCACCGGCCCGCGGGGAGCGGGCGGCGGCGAGGCGCCGGCGCAGATCGGCGGCCCGTGGACGGTGGTCGTCACTACGCCGCAGGGAGGCCAGAACATCACCATGACCCTCAGCCAGTCGGGCGAGAGTTTCACCGGCACGATGACGTCCGAGATGGGCGTGCTCCCGGTGGCCGACGGCCAGGTCAGCGGACGCACCGTCAGCTGGTCCGTCACCGTCCCGATGGGCGGGCAGAACATGGTCGCCAGCTTCCACGGCGAGGTCGAGGGCAACCGCATCCGCGGCACCGTCGATCTCGGCGCCATGGGCACCGCCACGTTCACCGCGGAGAAGAACCCATGACGCAGAACAACAGGAGCCAGACGCCAAGACGCCAAGGGCGCGCGCTCCCGGCATTCGCGCTGCTGGCGGTCTGCACCACAGCGCCGGCGCTGGCGCAGCGGCCGCGCCCGGCCCAGGCCCCGGCCGCGCGTCCGCCGGCGCAGGCGGCCGCCGCCCAGGCGCCGGCTCCTGCTCCGGCACAGCCGGCAGCGGCCCCGCAACAGAGCGGCCCCACCCCGCTGGCGATCCCCGTGCCGCCCGCGGGGCGGCTGGTGGCGATCACGAACGCCACGATCATGACGGCGACCCACGGCACCATCCCGCGCGGCACGATCGTGATCCGCGACGGGA
>JBEKGT010000056.1:0-10411 GCA_050012655.1 Gemmatimonadales bacterium
TATGCTGAACCTGATCGCGGTTCTCGCTGGTCTCCTCGCCGCCGGTCCCGTCCGCCCCCCCGCCGCTGCCATCACGCCCGCCCGCTCCTCCGCACAGGGGCTCGAGCGCCGGCAGGCCGTGGCCGGCGCCGCCCGGCAGGCTGATTCCGTGGTGCTGCGGGTCGTCACCACCAACGACTTCCACGGCGCCCTGCTCCCCCAGCGGCCTTCATGGAGCAACGGCCGCGAGGTGGGGGGCGCCGCCGCCATCGCAGGGATGATGGACCGGCTGCAGCGCGAGTGCGGCTGCGCCGAGATCCGCGTGGACGCGGGCGACGTGATGCAGGGGACGCCGATCTCGAACCTCTCCCACGGCCGCGCCACGGTCGAGGCGTACAACTTGATGGGGTACGCCGCGGCGGCGGTCGGGAACCACGAGTTCGACTGGACGGTGGACACGCTCTCGGCCCGGATGCGCGAGGCGCGGTTCGGGTGGCTCGCGGCCAACATCCGGACGACGGCGGGCACGCGGCCCGCGTGGGTGCAGCCGTGGCGGATGGTGCGGGCCGGCGCCCTCAAGGTGGCGCTCATCGGCTACGCCTCGATCCTCACCCCCTCCACCACCCGCCCCGACAACGTCGCCGCCCTGCGCTTCGACGGCGGGGCCGCGATCGTGGACTCGCTGGTGGGCGTGGCGCGCCGCGACTCGGCGGCGGACGTGGTGATCGTCCTCGCGCACGAGGGCGGCTTCTGCGGCCAGGGGGGGACGGACTGCCACGGCGAGGTGTTCGACCTGGCGGCCGCCCTCACGGTGAAGCCCGACCTGATCGTCAGCGGCCACACGCACTCGCTCGTCAACGCGGTCGCGAACGGCATCCCCATCGTGCAGGCGCGCTCGAGCGGCACGGCGGTCGGCATCGTGGACTTCGTCGCGGCGCCGGGCGGGGGCCGCACGGCGCATGTCCGCGTGGAGACGGTGTACGCCGACCGGGAGCGCGCCGACACTGCCGTGGTGCGGCTGATCGACGGCTACCGCCGCTCGACCGACGCCCTGACGTCGCGGCCGGTGGCGACGCTCGCCTCCGCGCTGCGGCGGGGCGAGGACCAGTACCCCCTCGGCAACCTCCTCGCCGACGCCTATCGTGCGGCGGCCGGCGCCGACGCGGGGATCGTGAACAACGGCGGCATCCGCGCCGACCTCGACAGCGGCGTGGTGACGTGGGGGGCGCTCTTCCAGGTGGTGCCGTTCCAGAACTTCGTGACGCGGGTGACGCTGACCGGCGCGGATCTGCGCGCCGCGCTGGAGCACGCGGTCGGCTCGCAGGACGCGGCCGCGCACGTGTCCGGCGTGCGGCTCACCGCGTCCCGCGGCGCGCCGGAAGGCCGGCGCATCACGGCCCTCGCCTTCGAGAACGGGCGGCCGGTGCGGGACGACGCGCACTACACCCTCGCCGTGCCGGACTACCTCGCATCGGGGGGCAGCGGCTACGCGATGCTGCGCGGCCGCCCCGCCGTGAACGTGGGCGTCACCGACCTCGACGCCTTCATCGCCTACCTGCGGCGGCTGCCGCAGCCGGTGCGCGCGCCCGCCGAGGTGCGCATCACCGGGCAGTAGCAGAGGAGAACGAGCCGTATGTCGGTATCCCGCGAGACCCTCAGGAAGCTCCCCAAGGCCGAGCTGCACGTGCACCTCGACGGCAGCCTGCGGCCCGAGACGCTCGTCGAGCTGGCGAAGGAGCAGAAGGTGAAGCTCCCCGTCACCGACCCGGTCGAACTGGCCGAGCGGATGCACGTCAGGGACGCGCACAACCTCGTGGAGTACCTCGACCGGTTCAAGATCACACTCTCGGTGATGCAGCGCCCCGACGCGCTCGAGCGGATCGCCTACGAGCTGGTGGAGGACGGGGTGCAGGACGGCGTCCGCTACATGGAGATCCGTTACTCGCCGATCCTCCACACCCACAAGGGGATGCCGCTCACCGAGACGGTCGAGGCGCCGCTGCGTGGCCTGCGGCGCGCCGAGAAGACGTTCGGCGTGAAGACGGGGCTGATCATCTGTGGTATCCGCAACATGAGTCCCGACACCTCCCTCGAGCTGGCGGCGCTGACGGTGGCGTACAAGGGCCGCGGGGTGGTGGCGTTCGACCTCGCGGGCGCCGAGTACAACTTCCCCGCCAAGAAGCACAAGGAGGCGTTCTACAAGGTCATCGACGCCCACATCGGCGCCACGATCCACGCCGGCGAGGCGTACGGCGCGGAGTCCATCGCGCAGGCACTGCACTACTGCCGCGCCGACCGCATCGGGCACGGCACCAAGCTCTTCGAGGACCCTGAGCTGGAGGCGTACATCACCGACCGGCGCATCCCGCTCGAGATCTGCATCACGAGCAACGTGCAGACCCGGGCGGTTCCCTCGTACGAGGAACACCCGGTGCGGCGCTACTTCGACCTCGGGATCGTGGTCTCGCTCAACACCGACAACCGCCTGATGAGCAACACCACGCTCACCGAGGAGTACTGGCTGGCGCACAAGAAGCTGGGATTCACGCGCCGGGAGATCGACCAGATGCTGGTCTACGGCTTCGAGAGCGCCTTCCTGCCGTGGCGCGAGAAGGAGGCGATGGTGGCCGAGGTGCGGAAGAAGCTGGAGGCGATCAGGTGAGCGGGCGCGACGCAGGGCTCGTCCAGCGCGCGGCCGACGCGGTGGCGAAGGCCATCGCGCCGCGCAAGCCGCGGGTGGCGGTGGTCCTCGGCTCCGGCCTCGGCTTCCTCGCCGACCAGGTGCAGGACGCGGTGCGGGTCCCGTACGCGAGGATCCCCGGCTTCCCGCAGCCCACGGTGGCGGGCCACGCGGGGGAGCTGGTGGCAGGCACCCTCGAGGGCGTCCCCGTGATCGCGCAGAGCGGGCGGTTCCACCTGTACGAGGGGCATGAGCCGTGGACTGCGGCGCTCCCGGTGCGGGTGTTCGCCACGCTCGGGGTGAAGACGCTCGTCGTGACGAACGCGGCGGGGGGCATCCGGCGCACCTTCCGCCCCGGCACGCTGATGCTGATCGCCGACCACCTGAACATGATGTTCCGCAATCCGCTCGCCGGCCCCGTCGAGCCGGGGGACGAGCGATTTCCCGACATGAGCGACCCGTACGACAGCGAGCTGCGGGTGCTGGCACGTCGCGTCGCGGCGGAGCGCAAGATCGCCCTCGACGAAGGGGTCTACTGCGGCCTCCTCGGCCCCTCGTACGAGACGAAGGCCGAGATCGAGATGCTGAAGCGCTTCGGCGCCGACGCGGTGGGGATGAGCACCGTGCCCGAGGTGGTCGCGGCGCGGGCGCGGGGCATGAAGGTCGTCGGGATCTCGACGATTACCAACCTCGCGGCGGGCCTCGGCGGCGGCCAGGCGCTCGCGCATACGGAGGTCCTCGAGGCGGCGGAGCGGGTCAAGCACCAGCTGGGGGACCTGATCCGCGGCATCGTGGCGGCGCTGTGAGCGCGCAGGCCGGCCGCCCGTTCACGATCCTCGGCATCGCCGGGAGCCTGCGGAAGGCGTCATTCAACCGCGCCGCCCTGCGGGCCGCACGGCAGCTCGTGCCCGAGGGCGCGCGGATCGAGATCTTCGAGCTGGACGGGATCCCGCCCTTCAACCAGGACCTGGAGAACGACCCGCCGCCGCGCGTGAAGGAGCTGAAGGCGGCGGTCCGGGCAGCCGACGCGCTCCTCTTCGTGAGTCCCGAGTACAACTACTCCATCCCCGGCGTCCTCAAGAACGCCATCGACTGGGGCTCGCGGCCGCCGAAGGACAACTGCTGGGCGGGGAAGCCGGGCGCGCTGATGGGGGTCTCGGGCGGGCTCCTCGGCACCGCGCGGATGCAGTACCACCTGCGGCAGGTCTTCCTGAACATCGGTGTGCAGGCGGTAGCGCGGCCGGAGGTGATGATCGGCCAGGCGGCGCAGAAGTTCGACGCCGACCTCAACCTCACGGACGTGGCGACCCGCGAGTTCGTGCAGCAGCTGGTCGTGGCGCTGGTGGACTGGGCGCGCCTGCTCGAAAGGGGCCGGGCGCCCTAGGCCGGCGGCGCCGGCGCGAAGTGGTTGAGCGGCCCGTGTCCCTTGCCGAGGCCGGGCGCGGTGGCGATGGCGAGGTGCACGTACTCCAGGGCGTCGGCTACCGAGCGCTCGAGCGACCGGCCGAGAGCGAGGCCGGCGGCGACGGCCGCGGAGAGAGTGCAGCCGGTGCCGTGGGTCGAGGTGGTCGGGAGCTTCGGCCTGGTGAACCGCCGCACCGCACCTCCCATCGCCAGGACGTCCACCACCTCCGCGCCCTCCAGGTGCCCGCCCTTCACGAGCGCACCCTTCGCCCCCATCTTGAGGAGCGCCAGCGCGGCGCGCTCCATCTGGACGACGGTCGCGATCTCCTCGCCGACGAGGATCTTCGCCTCGTCGAGGTTCGGGGTGACGAGCATGGCGAGGGGGACGAGGCGCTCGGCGATGAGGTGCTCCGCGTCGCGGGCCAGGAGCCGGTCGCCCGACGTCGCGACCATCACCGGGTCGAGCACGTAGTTGGGGAGGTGGTGCTGCTCGATCGCGTCGGCCACGGCGAGCACCAGCTCGGCCGCGCCGAGCATCCCCGACTTGACCGCCCGGGGCGGCAGGTCCGTCGCCACGGCGGAGATCTGGCGGGTGACGAGCGCCACGGGCAGCGCAGCCCAGTCGTGGACCCCCACGGTGTTCTGGGCCGTCACGGCGGTGATGACGCTGGTGCCGAAGACGCCGAACTGGTGGAAGGTCTTGAGGTCGGCTTGGATGCCGGCGCCGCCACCGGAATCCGAGCCCGCGATGGTCAGGGCGATGTGCATGGGAGCTGCGCCGCTGGGCGTGGCGTGCGCCGCCGGCTGGCGGCAGGGTGACGGGTCTGTCCGGGACGAGGCATCGTGGGTAATCTGCACTCGCTGATCCGCGATCTCCAACGCCGCAAGGCGCGCGAACGCCGCGGCCTGGTGGTGGCCGAAGGGCGGCGCCTCGTGGCCGACGCGCTCGCCTCCGGCGCGGCGGTGCGCGCGGTGCTCGCGGCCGACGACGTCGCCGGCGGCGCGGCCGCAACGCTCCTCGCCGACGCCGCGGCGCGCGGCGTCCAGGCCGAGGTGGTCGCCCGCGAGGAGTTCGACGCCCTCGCCGACACCGAGACGCCGAGCGGCGTGCTGGCGGTCGTGGAGTGGGCGCCGCTTACGCTCGACGCCGTGCGGCTCGACCCGGGGCCCGCCGTGGTCCTCGTCCTCGACGCGGTGCAGGACCCCGGAAACGTCGGCACGATGGTGCGCACCGCGTTCGCGCTGGGTGCCCGCCTCACCATCGCGCTCGACGGGAGCGCCGATCTCCGGAGCCCCAAGGTCCTCCGCTCCGCGATGGGGGCCATCTTCCGGCACCCCGTCGCGCAGGCGCACGCCGACGAGTGCCTCGCTTTCCTCGAGGCGGGGGGCGTGGCGCTCTGGGCCGCCACGATGGATGGCGCGCCGATCGTCGCCGGCACGCAGGTGCCCCAGCGGCTCGCCCTCGCGGTCGGCAATGAGGGGGGCGGCATCCGGCCGGAGCTGCTGGCCCGCGCCGCGCTCCGCGCCGCCGTGGCGATGCGCCCCGGCGCCGAGTCCCTCAATGCCGCCGTAGCGGCGGGGATCCTCCTCCACCAGGTGCTCGATGCCGTCCGCTGACGAGCTGCTCGCCGTGTTCGACGGGCCTCTGGGCGTCGTCGTCGCCGGCGTCTTCGGCGCGCTGCTCGGGAGCTTCCTCAACGTCTGCGTCTACCGCCTCCCGCGGAACGAGTCCATCGTCACCCCGCGCTCCCGCTGCCCCCGGTGCGGGCGGGGCATCGCGTGGTACGACAACGTCCCCCTCCTCTCATGGCTCGCGCTCCGCGCCCGCTGCCGCCACTGCGGCGCGCCGATCAGCGTCCAGTACCCGCTGGTGGAGCTGGCGGTCGCGCTCATCTGGGCGGGGAGCGTCGCCTGGCAGGGGGTGTCGCTCGACGCGCTGGTGGCCGCGGTCTTCGCGACGCTCCTCCTCGGCATCGCGCTCACCGACGTGCAGTTCTACGTCATTCCCGATGTCCTCTCGCTCGGTGGGATGGCTGTGGGGCTGCTCTTCGCCGTCCTCCCCGGGGGCCTCGTCTGGTGGCTCGGCTTCGTGGGTGCGGCGCTCGGCTACGGCCTCCTCTGGGTCGTGCGGTGGCTCGGTGACCTGGCGCTGCGGCGCGGCATGATCGGCGGTGAGGAACTGGGATCGGTGCTCGAGGAGGGGGAAAAGCCCACGTCGATGGGAGAGGGCGACCTGCGGATGATGGCGATGGTCGGCGCCTTCCTCGGACCGGTCGGCGTCCTCCTGACGGTCTTCCTCGGCGCGCTGGTGGGGAGTCTCATCTTCCTCCCGCTCCGACTCCTGGGCCGGCGCATCGCCATCCCGTTCGGCGTCTTCCTCGCCATCGGCGCGGTCGTGGCCCTGGTGGTCGGCGACGACCTCGTCGGCTGGTACCTCCGCGCGGCGTTCGGCCGGTGAAACCGCGGGGGCGGCCGCGGGGTAGGGTGACCGCGTGAACGACGATCCGGTGGGCACGGGCGCGAGCGAGCCCCGCGACGAGACCTTCGCCCGCTTCGGCTACGACCTCAACGAGGCCGCGCGTCGCGGCGACCTCGAGCCGGTGCGCTGCCGCGACGACGAGATCGCACGGTGCGTGGACATCCTCCTCCGGCAGACGAAGCACAACCCGGCCCTGGTCGGCGCCGCCGGCGTGGGGAAGACCGCCATCGTCGAGGGGCTCGCCCAGCGCATCGTCGCGGGGGACGTCCCCGCGGCGCTGCGCGGCGCGCGCATCGTCTCCCTCGACCACGTCTCCCTCCTCGCCGGGACCATCTACCGGGGCCAGTTCGAGGCGAGGGTCCGGCGTCTGGTGCGGGCGATTGAGGATGACCCCGAGGTCATCCTCTTCGTGGACGAGATGCACAACCTCATCGGGCAGGGCTCGGCGGTGGGCGTCGCGATGGACGCCGCCAACATGCTGAAGCCCGCCCTCGTGCGCCCCGACATCCGCGTCATCGGCGCCACCACGCAGGTCGAGTACGACCGCTGGGTGAAGGGCGACCCGGCGCTCGAGCGCCGCTTCCAGCCGGTGGTGATCCGCGAGCTGACCTCCGAGGAGACGCTCGAGATCCTCCGTGCGCGCCGGAGCCGCCTCGAACACCATCACGCGGTGGCCATCGCCGACGAGGCGGTGGTCGCGGCGCAGGTGCTGACCGACCGCTTCGTCACCGACCGGGCGCAGCCCGACAAGGCCATCGACGTCCTCGACGAGGCGTGCGCCCACGCGCAGGCCACCGCCCGGCTCCCCGCCGAGCTGGAGCGCATCCTGCGGGAGCGTCGGCACCTCGACGCGGCGCTGCGGCGGGAGGCGGGGCGCACCGACGCGCAGGCGCGCGGCCATGCGGACGAGGCGGACCCCCTCCAGACGTTCGCCCGCGAGGTGCTCCCGGTGCTCGACCGGATCGGGGAGGAGATCGAGCGGTTCTTCTCGGGGATGAACGGAAGCACAGACGCCAAGACGCCCAGACGCCCAGGGGACCAGAGGAATGACGTGCCATCCGCCGCGTCCGTCGAGACTCTCGCGGAGAGGCGCGACCGGCTGGACGGCGAGCTGCGCCGCGGCCTGGAGAAGCTCGGCATCGTGGTGAGCGGGCAGGACGTCGCGCGGGCGGTGAGCGTCGCGGTCGGGAAGCGGATCGAGTGGGCGGGCTGATCGTGCGCGCCGCGGCGGCGCTCGCCGCGGCCGTGGCACTCGGCCTCGCGCCGCGGCAGGCGCAGGACGACGGCGCCCAGCGGATGGCGCGCGAGATCATCCCCCAGGTCGAGCGCGCGGTGGGCCTCACCTTCAAGCGGCCCCCCGTGGTGGCGCTCCGCTCCCGCGAGCAGGTCCGCACCTATCTCAACCACAAGATGGCCGAGGAGCTGCCGCCGGCCGAGCTGGCGGGCATCACCCGGGCGTACCGCGCCTTCGGCCTGGTCCCCGACACCCTGGACCTGCGCCGCCTGATGCTCGACCTCTACGGCGAGCAGGTGGTGGGCTTCTACGACCCCGACTCGACGGTCCTCTACGTGGTGCGCGGCGCCGAGCCGATGATGGTGCGCCTCATCCTCGCGCACGAACTGGTGCATGCCCTCCAGGACCAGTACACCCCCCTCAACGCGATCCTGAAGCTGCGTCGCCAGAACGACCGACAGATGGCGGGTCAGGCGGTGGCCGAGGGGCAGGCGACGCTCGCGTCCATCCAGGCCCTCGCCCCCGGCGTGGACCTCAGCCAGCTCTCGCGGGGGTGGCAGCAGACGCGCGAGGCGATCCGCTCGCAGCAGTCGGCGATGCCCGTCTTCGCGGCGGCGCCCCATCTCATCCAGGAAGACCTGATCTTCCCCTACCTCGCCGGCCTCGACTTCGTGCGTGCCTTCGACGAGCGCCGCACCGATCCCCACGACGAGCCGTACGGTGAGCGGATGCCCGTCTCGACGGAGCAGATCCTCCACCCGAGCAAGTACACGGCGCACGAGCGCCCCGCCCGCGTGCGCCTCGCCGTGCCCGCGGGGGACACCCTGATCTACGACGACGATTTCGGGGAGTTCGACACGCGGACCGCGCTGGAGTCGTGGGGCGCGAGCGCCAACGACGCGGTGGTCGCGGCCTCCGGGTGGGACGGCGACCGGTTCGAGGTCCTCGGCGGCCGGTCAGGGAGCGCGCTCGTCTGGGCCGTTGCGTGGGATTCCCCTGCCGACGCGGCGGAGTTCGAGCGCGCCCTGCGTGAGGGATGGCAGCGGCGGACCGGCGCGGCCGAGGGGAGCTACGCGGCCAAGGGGAGCCAGCGCCGCTGGCAGGTGGAGCGCCTCACGCTCTCCGGCGTCGCGGTGGTGCGGCTGACCGATGCCCCCGCGGCATGGGCCGGGTGGCGGACGGCGCCCGCCATAACCGTCACTCCGCCTGGTCGTCCCGCCCGCCGCTAGAGCCCGCCGAGCAGGATCCGCAGCCCCACGAAGCCCAGCGCGATCGCCAGGCCGCGCATGATCCAGACGCCGTGGACCCGGCTCGAGAGCTTGGCGCCCACCTGCGCGCCGGCGATCACCCCCACGGCGAGCGCCGCGATCCGCCCCAGCCCGGGCATGAGTGCGCCGCTCGCGAGGTGCACCAGCGAGCCGGCAAGCGCCATGATGGAGAGGGTGAAGTGCGACGTCGCGGTCGCGATGTGGACCGGGAAGTCGAGGAGCTGCGAGAGCACCGGCACGTGGACGATCCCACCGCCGATGCCCAGGAGGCTGGAGACGAACCCCACGACGACGCTGATCGAGATGCCGAGGACGGGGTTGTAGGTGAAGTGGTGGGCGGTCCCATCCCGCTCCACCAGATAGCGCTCAAAGTGACCCGTCGGGCGCCGGCGCACCGGCTCCTCGGCGGTGCGGATCGGCCGCCAGATGAGGTAGATGGAGCCGAGGGTCAGGAGGACGCCGAAGAGGAGGTCGAAGGTCCGCCGGGGAATCTGGGCCGTGGCCATGGCGCCGAGCACCGCTCCGGGGATCGTGGCGGCGGCGAACATCAGCCCCGACTTGAAATCCACCCGCCCCATCCGGGCGTAGGCGAACGACCCCGAGCCGGCGTTGAAGAACACCACGGCCAGCGACATCCCGGTGATGAGCGCGGGGCTGTCGTGCGGGTAGAGGAGGAGGAGCGCCGGCACCAGGAGGAACCCCCCTCCGGCTCCGATCAGCGTGCCGAAGGCGCCGACGACCAGCCCTAGGGCTGCTAGCCCGACTGCCTCACCCACTCGTCAGCCTCCTTGTCGTACTGCGCGCGGCCTTGCGCTCGGACCGGACCCGGCCGGGGCCGGGCTGCGCCCCGTGAGTGCTCGCCTCGGCCCCAGCCGGGCCCGGACGCTCGCCGGCCGCGCGCGTGTTGCCCAGTGGGCAGGACGGGCCGCCCCCTGGGCACTTGGCACCACTGTGCGTCTGCGCGTCTGCACACTACTGGTCACTGCCCCCTGCCCACTCTCGGCGCGCCAGTGCGCTAGCGCTCAGTTGCCTCAAGTCCGTCCCCCGGCTAACGTTAAAGGCTCATGTTCGACGAGCTTAGCGAGAAGCTCTCCGCCGCGCTCGGCCAGCTCCGGGGGCGCGGCGTTCTTACCGAGGAGACCGTCAAAGACGGCCTCCGGACGATCCGCCGGATCCTGCTAGAGGCGGACGTCGGGTTCGAGGTCTCGCGGACCTTCGTCGAGCGTGTGGAAGCGAAAGCGGTCGGTCTGCCCGCCCTCAAGACGGTCGCCCCGGGCCAGCAACTCGTCAAGATGGTCTACGAGGAGCTGGTGGCGCTGCTCGGGGGGGACGGGCCGCCGGCGCCGATCCGGTTCGCGAGCGTGCCG
>JBEKGT010000057.1:0-12308 GCA_050012655.1 Gemmatimonadales bacterium
GACCCTTTGTACAGCTACCGATCCGCGGCGCGCTGGTTCACAGTCCAACGTAGGCTCTGAAGGCTCGCGTCGGCGTGACACGCGACGGGGAAGATGAGATTGTGAGAACGCGGCGGCGCTAGAGCTACTCGGGATAGGTCATATACCCCATGTGCCGACCCCATAGGCGATAGCTCTCGATCCCTTCCTGGAGTAGCCCCCCTTGATACAGGTGCCAGTCGAAACCTGCTGGCGGTCTGGGGAGCCGAAAGCGCGTCTCGGGCTCGGTAGCCCTTGCCTTGCGCAGGGCTGCAGACAGGTCTTGCTCGTATTCCGCAATCGCCTTCCCAACAGCGGGCGGAGGCGCCTGACGCTGAGTTGCCCAGTGACTGGCGACACGAGCGATCTTCTCCCGCGAGTACCGACCGTACTGAAGTCTGAGGCCCGACTGAAGCATGGACCTGAAGTGCACTCGAAGAGAGACGCAGATGCCGTCGAGCACCTTCGCCTCAAATGCGGCTGGGTCCGTGCTCGCCAGCTTCTCTAGCGCCTGTTCCCAGCGGATTCGGTCGTCTTCCGTATCAATGACTCGAGGCAGTGACGACCGGTCTTGCGCGAACCTCGCTGCGGGTGAGTTGGTTGATTCCGGTGAATCTGGCACAAGGGACGGCGTCCACTCACTTTCGCGTGGCTCCGTTGGAGGCAACGCCCCCTCACGCACCATCTCTTCGAGCGGCCTCATCATCCTCACCGGCTCTTCGGACGGAATGGGCGGGAAGACCTCGCTCTGGTCGTCGTCCACCTTCGACTCCGAAGCGGTTGCGGGGTCCCGTTGAGCAGCGTACTGGGCCACGTGGCGCGCCCAGGCGGGGAAATCGACTGCACCGTTCGCCAACCGCTCCTCCAACGGGCGTTGAGGGATCGGCTGCATAGCCGAAAGGGTGCCGGGGGGGAGGTCCAGCGATTCTGGTGCGCTTCGCCGGTCCCTGGCGCCGCGCAACAGCCACTTCACGAAACGCCACATCAGCCAGAGCACGTATCCCAGGAACAACAGTACTCCCAGGCCGATGAGGGCACCGGGCTCGACGTCGAGCCACAATGCCCCGATGCCTAACACGAAGGGCAGGGCCAGCACGACAAGTAGCATCCGCAGTTCGTCGTAGGCGCGGGGGTGACGCTCGCGCAGCCACTCCCGGAACGCCGCGAACGCAGCCGTGCCAGCCAGGAGCACCGTAACCAGCAAGGCGCCCCAGAGCGCGCCGTGAAGGCCGCCCGCGAACGCTCCTATCACGGCGCCGACGGCGACCGAGGCCAGTGCGAACACCAGTATGGGGAGCACGCCCTTCGCGGTGGGCATCATAGCGTCCGCCTCGCCTCGCGGACCGAGGAGAAGCGCATGACCTTCCGTTGAAGCTGAGACCAGATGCCTGCCAGGCGTGAGGCGGCCGCACTCCTCGGCAGACTGGCAGAGACGGCACGTCCAGGATTCCCAGTACCAGTCAGGG
The DNA here is from genome assembly GCA_050012655.1 of Gemmatimonadales bacterium. Classification (GTDB taxonomy): domain Bacteria; phylum Gemmatimonadota; class Gemmatimonadetes; order Gemmatimonadales; family JACORV01; genus JADGQW01. The sequence continues at coordinate 1,485 of JBEKGT010000057.1, forward strand.
GGACACCTCCGACTGAATGATACGATTAGCCCGTCGCCGATTGGTTGTCAAATCGATACGCATGGGGCGTGTCCAGACGCTCCCGCCCCACGCTGCGTACCCTCGGTGTCACCCTCCGCCATTTTCGGAAGGAACGCGGTCTGTCTCAGGACCGCCTCGCCAACCTCGCCGGCGTTGACCGGGCTTACGTGGGAGGCATCGAGCGCGCGGAGCGGCACCCGACGTGGGAGGTCATCGAGAGGCTGCTTGCGGCGCTCGACGTGGGGTGGACGGACTTCGGGCGCGGATTGCAGCCAGGGACCAGCGAGCGCGGCGCCGACCGTCCGCCGCGGGCGCAGGGATAACGCCTGCGGCGTTCACGACTGGCCTTCATTCCCTACCACGGCATGGCGTTCTGCTCGGGCGCTCGCGTGTCGAGCCACGCGGTGCCCGCCTACTACACCTGCTACATTAGGTCCTTAACGAACATCACGCCGGGCGACCCCGACAGGCCACCCGGCGCTAGGGAGCACCGGCGACTATGGCGCCGAAGCCCACGCTATTAAGCTACACCGCCGTTCGCGCCAGCTCGAGGTCGTGGTGCCGCGCGTAGGCGCGGAGCACCGCAACGAGGTCGTGGTGCCGCGCGTAGGCGCGGAGCACCGCAAGCGACAGCGGGACGAGGCTTGCTTCGGCTTCTTGGTGCGTTTGCCGGAACGGGCGCCGGAAGTCGTGCGCGCCCTCCGAGAGACAGTGTTCCCTGCGTACCATGCCGCAGTGACCGAAGATCCCTGGCTGGCACTACGGCCGATATCATCGTGGCCTTGGGACCGCGCGGATACCGACGCCTACCCTCTGAGCGCCCGTGCACGGCTGGCGTCGTATAGGTGGGCACACCGACATAACCTCACCCTTCGCGGTGAGCCGCCTCGCTGGCTCCTCGATGCAGCCCAAGAGGCCCTGACGTGGTGGCACAAGCTGGGCTCTCGAGCTGCCGAGGGACCGCGACCCATCTGGCCCTTCTCAGACCCTCCCGCGCCAATCAACATGACGCACCACGGTCGCGGGAGCCCACCACCCGTCGTGCCGCCGGAAGAGCACCTGGACACGCTCGACCGAGACCTGGTCTGGTTCATTCGCTGGCAGGTGCAGCGTCGAACGTGGGCCGCGATCCGGAAGGAGTTCACCATCGACCGGGACCATGAGGCGACGATCCGCAAGGCTGTAGCGCGCATGGCACAGCGCCTGGGCTTCACCCTCCGCATCGGACAGAGGGGGCGGCCATCCCTGTCTGAGTAGGAAGATCTCCCCCGCAGAACAGCCTCCGGAAATATGGACCTCTTGGCCTGAAACGCGGGCAATATACGCAGTGCGCGCGCGTGCCATTTTCCCATCATGAAACAGCTCATCACGACTACTGAGGCCGGCCAGCGACTCGGGCTGACGCGCGAACAGGTGTTGAGGTTGATCGCCCGTTGCCGCATACGCGCTCAGTACCTCGCCGGACGGTGGCTAGTGGACGGCCAGTCGGTAGACGCCTATGCCGCGGAGCGCGGCCACCCGCAGGCCATTTCCCCGGACGAGCTGCGCTCATGAATGAGCCAACGGCCAACCGCGAGCCGTCGCCCGCGTCGAGTCTTGATGCCCGCCTCGCCCGAGCCACGCTCGAGCCGGCGCTGCATGGGCTTGCCCGCAGCCAGGTACTAAGGCTGGCTTGCCTGGCAGAGCCAGGGGCCGGGGAGCCGGAGACGGCACCGTGATGGCGCCTGAGGTCCGCGATCCGGCTGACGCACTGTCGGCTGAGGACGTGCTCAGCGTCGTAGGGCCGAGCTGGGACGCGATGACGCCCGGGCAGCGGGAAGCCTACGGCGACCCGGACCCGGACGGGGATGCCTCCCATCGCTCCCATCCCTCCCTGGAACCTCCCGTGCTCTCCGACGCGGCGCTCTACGGCCCGGTCGGGGCGTGGGTCCGCGTGGTGGCACCGCACACCGAGGCAAGCCCGGCCGCCCTCCTGGCCTCGGCACTGGTCGGGGTCGGGGCGCTCATTGGCCGCTCGCCGTTCGTGGTCCTGGACGGCGCCGACCACCACGTCAATCTCTACGGCTTGCTCGTTGGCCCCACGTCCAGCGGGAGGAAAGGCACGGCCGCTGCGCGGGCGCGGCGCCTGGTCGGTGGTATCGACCCGACCTTTCACACGAACATCCTCTCCGGGCTCAGTAGCGGCGAAGGGCTCATCAATGCGATCCGGGACGCTCGGTCCCCGTCCGCCGACGGCAAGGGCGGCGACCCCGGCGTGCCAGACAAGAGGCTCTTGGTCATCGAGGGGGAGTTCTCCAGCGTGCTCCGCGCCCAGGGCCGCGACGGGAACACGCTGTCCGCCGTTCTCCGGGAGGCGTGGGACGGCTGGACGCTCCGCACGATCACAAAGGGCAACCCGCAGACCGCCACCGATCCGCACGTCAGCGTACTCGGGATGATTACGCCCGATGAGCTGCGCCGACAGCTCGGAGACTGCGACTACTTCAGCGGCTACCTCAACCGCTTCATGCTGGTGTGGAGCGAGCGCAGCCAGCTCCTGCCCTTCGGGGGAAACCTGGACCCAGCGATAGAGGCTGTAGCGGTCGAAGACGTGGCCCGTGCCGTGAGGTCCGCGCGCCGGTGCACGGACCTCTCTGGCTTCACGCCGACAGCCCGGCAATGGTGGAGGGAAGCATACCCTGGGCTGACGACTGGGCGCCCAGGGCGCGTGGGCGCCGCGATCCAGCGCGGGGCCGCTCAGGTCCGTCGCGTGGCGCTGCTATACGCCGCACTGGATGGTGAAGGTGAAGTGGATGCTCGCCATCTACAGGCCGCCGGGGCGCTGTGGGACTACTGCGCCCAGACCGCCACCTACGTCTTCGGACGGTCGGAGCTGTCGCAGCGCGCCCAGCGACTGGAGGCGGCGCTACTCGCCGCCGGGCCGACGGGGATGAGCCGGACGGGCATCCGGCGCGCCGTGGGGTCGAACAACGTCAAGGCGGAGGAGATCGAGGCCGCCTTGCGGGAGCTGCGGGACTGCGGCGCGGCGCGGTTCTGTAGGGATGACCAGACGGGTGGCCGATCCCGTGAGGTGTGGGTCCACGTCCGGCACCTACGTCCCGCTCCCCTCCTAGGGAGGGATGGGAGTAATGGGAGCGAAGCCGCGCCGGTTGGTGCGGGGGATGCCTCCCATCGCTCCCATCCCTCCCTGAACACTCCGAAGCTCTGCCCGACGTGCGGCTCGGATGACCTGACGTGGACGGCCGACGGGTACAGGTGTGAGCGGTGCGCCCTGGCCGGAGCTTCGTCGTGAGCCGGCCCACCGTGGACCCCGGCCGGCTGATTCGGGCGCTCGGCCTCACCGTCGAACCCGGTCCCCGGGGCACTTGGTACGTGCAGGGCGGGGCCGCGGCGCACGTGGTCCGCCGCAGGTGCACGGGCTGGACGTGCGACTGCCTGGACGGGGCCTTCCACCCCGGGCAGCCGTGCAAGCACCGGCTCGCCGTCGCCCTGAACCGGCTGCCGCCGCCGATTCGAGCGGCGCTGCGCGACGTGGTGCCGTTGCCGCGGCGTGCCCGCCGGATGGCGGCGGCCCCGTGAGTCCCGATCTCCGCACTGCGCTGCGGACCCTGGCCCTGGCCAACCCGGCGGGCACAGCCATCACGGTCACCATCCCCAGGGACGAGCTGCTAGAGCTGATCGCCACGAACGACAACCGCAGCCCGGTGCCTACCGCACCGGGCGCGACCTGGCGGGAACGGCTGTGGACGTGCCCCGACGATGCCCGGCTCCGCGTCCAGGACGTGGCCGAGGCGCTGGGCCGACCGAAGAGCTGGGTCTACCGGGCCGCCGCCGCCGCGCGCGGCGCGCACCGCCTGCCCGCCTCCCGCCTGTCCGGCGAGTTGGTGTTTGTGGCCGGTGCGGTGCGGGCCTGGCTTGAACGTGAGGAGCAAGGCGCCTAGCGCGGATGCCGAGAGTATGTTAACGTGTTAACATACTCAACCGGACGGGACCGATGACACGCAAGGGAGTGGGCAAGCGGGTGCTCGTCGGGGTACGGCTGCCGGTGGCGCTGGCGCACAAGCTCAAGGTAGTAGCGGTGCGGCGCGACACCAGCGTGCAGGCCCTGATTGAGGGGGCGGTGGTGGCGCTGCTCCAGCCCTCACAGGAGGCCCGACATGGCAAGAAGTAAGAAGGCTCCGGGGAACCTCAAGCGCCGGCCCAGAGGCTGGTACTGGCGTGTCTGCTGTGGGGGGAAATACCACAATGAGACGATCTACGCCGCCGAGCGCCAGGACGCCGAACAGATAGCCAGGGGGAAGTACGATGATCTGCTCCGCCAGCGTGGGCGTGAGGCAGACGGCGTGGCGGTGGGCCAGCGGATGAGCGACGCCGTGGACTACTTCGAGCGCGAGCGCCTGCCTCTCCTCGCACCGGGCACGCAGGGGGCGTACAAGGACTCACTCAAGCCAATCAAGAGCTACTTCGTCACCCAGATCGGCGACCCGCGCCTCGACCGGATACGCCCGGTCCACATCGGCGACTTCCTCAACTGGCGCCGTATGCATCGGCTGGACGGCACCGCGCCGCTTCACCTGCGGACCCTAGCCAAGGACCGCACCGTGCTGCACGCGGTCCTAGAAGTGGCTCGCGAACGCGAGTGGATACAGGGCAATCCCGTCACGAAGTCCAGCCGCGTCCCCAAGGCGGACAAGCGCGCGCCCGTGATCCTCGATGCCAAGCAGTACGAACGCCTCTTCGCCGAGGCGCACGATCCGCAGGTGCGGTTCTACCTTCTCGTCCTCGGTGAGACCGGCGCTCGCGACGAGTCGGAAGCCCTCTGGCTCACTTGGTCCGACTTCGATCTCAACGGCGGCTACCTCACCATCGCCACCGGACGCAACGGCCACCGCACGAAGGGCGGGCGCAGCCGCATCGTGCCGATGACCCCGCGCCTGAAGGAAGCGGCGCAGGACTACTTTGCCGCCTACCGCTTCGCCAAGTACGACGGCATCCGCCCCGAGTTCCTCTTCCACCACACCACGACCCGCCGCCATTACCGGGCTGGCGAGCGCGTCCATAGCTACCGGGGCACGGTGGCCACGATCGCCACCCATGCCAAGCTCCCCGAGGGCTGGCATATGCACGACCTGAGGCACCGCCGGGTCACGACCTGGCTGGCCGAAGGCAAGAGCCCGGTACTGGTGATGAAGGCGATGGGCCACAGCGACCTGCGTGTGACGATGAGCTACTACAGCTTCGTGCCGGAACACCTGCGCGCACTCGTAGATGAACCCGGCCAAGCGGTAGGACAAATGCAGGACATAGCGGGCGCGTGATAGCTGCAAACACCCGCAATGAGCCGCAATGAGTGGGGGTGCTAGTGTGAAGGGACGCAACGCGATAGCATTGGACGCGAAGACGGGGGACGAGCTTGAAAACCGCTGGGCGCAAGCCCGTGGGGGTTCGAGTCCCCCGCCCTCCGCTCGAAGAGCCGTCCGCCGTCAGCCGTCCGCGGCAACCGATGCTCACCGTGAAACGTGGAAGCGCCCCGCACCGCGCTGCCGGTGCGGGGCGCCTCGTCGTGCGGGGGCGCTAGTGCCGCAGCAGCGCCGCGACCACGTCGGCGGGGGGCGCCACGCCGTCCTTCGGCGCGACGCGCCCGACGGCGGCCAGCTCCTCCGGCGACTCCTGCGACTCCTTCACCGCGCCGATCTTCTTCTGCGCCAGCGCCAGCAGCTGGGCGACGCCGTTGATGATCGCCTCGGGGCGCGCCGGGCAGCCGGGGATGTAGATGTCCACCGGGATGACCTTGTCCACGCCGCCGACGACGTTATAGGTGTCGAACCACGGCCCCCCGCCCACGGCGCAGGCGCCGATCGCCATCACGATCTTGGGGTCGGGCACGGCGTCGTACAGCTCCTTGAGGGGCTTCTCCATCGGCCGCGTGACGGGCCCCGCCACCAGCAGGACGTCGGCGTGGCGCGGCGAGCCGACCAGCTTGATCCCGAACCGCTCGACGTCGAAGTACGGGGTGAGCGCGTCGAGGATCTCGATGTCGCAGCCGTTGCACGCGCCCACGTTGGTGTGGAACACCCAGAGGGAGCGGAGCCCCGCCTTGGGGAAGAGCTGCTGCAGGATGCCGTGGGTCAGCACGGGGGCACCTCCCTCAGGTCCGCGCCGCGAGGTCGAGGAGCGGGTCGAGCAGTCCGGGCAGGAGGCCGACCGCGAGCATCGCGGCCGCCAGGAGCATCATCGCCACCCGCATCGTCGCGGGGACCTCGTGCACCGTATCCAGCTCCAGCTCCGCCGGCGCCGCCCCGCGGAAGACGCGCTGCGTCATCCCGATCATGTACGCCATCGTGATGAGGCTCATCCCCACCGCGATGCCCAGCGGCACCCACTGCGCCGCCGTCGCGGCGGCGAACACGACCGCCGCCTTCCCGACGAACCCGCTGAACGGCGGCAGCCCCGCCAGGGAGAGCGCCCCCGCCAGGCTGCACGCCGCGGTGACGGGGAGCCGCTTCCCGAGGCCGCCGAGGGCGGACATCGAGCGCTGGCCCTTGGTGGCGTAGATGACCGAGCCGGCGGTCAGGAAGAGCAGCCCCTTGGTGAGGGCGTGGCTCACCATGAAGAGCACCGCCGCGTAATAGCCGACGTAGCCGCCGATGCCCAGCGCGAGCGCCACGTAGCCGTACTGGCCCACGCTGGAGTAGGCGTGCATCCGCTTCAGCTCGTCCTGCGCCATCGCCAGGAAGCCGCCCACTACGATGGTGAAGACGCCGAGCCAGAGGAGGAGGGTGTTCAGCTCGGGGTGCTGCGGCCCGAGGATCGACCACACCCGGATGATCCCGACGAACGGCACCTTGGAGATGACGCTCCCGAGGAAGGCGCTCATCACCGCGGGCGCCTCCGCGTAGGCGTCGGCCACCCACGGATGGAAGGGCGCGAGGCCGGCCTTGGTCCCGAACCCGATCAGCAGCAGCACCGTGGCGAGCACGGCGATATCGCGCGGGATCTTGTTCGCCACCGTCCGGAGGTTGCTGATGAGGAGCGCCGAGGAGGAGCCGAGCAGCGGCGCCGCGGCGGAGTACAGGAGCACGCACCCGAAGAAGGCGGCGGTGATCCCCACGGTGAGGAGGAGGAGGTACTTGTACCCCGCCTCGATGGCGCGGCCGTCCCAGTAGAAGGAGACCAGGAGCGCCGACGCCAGGGTGGTCGCCTCCAGCGCCACCCAGAGGAGCACGATGTTGTTGGTCATCACGACCCACAGCAGCGGGGCCTGGAGGACGGGGAAGAGCGCCTGGAACAGCGGGGTGCGGCGCTCGAGGATCTCTCTCCGGCTCGCCTCGAGAGGGTGGACGCCGGGGAGGTAGCCTGCGGCGTACACGGCGCAGGCGAAGGCGAGGAACCCGACGAGCAGCGCCATCACCGCGGCGAGCCCGTCCACCAGCAGCTCCCCGCCGAGGGCGGGGATGGGCCCGTCGGTCACCACGCGCGAGGCCTGCACCGCGGCGAGAACGAGGGAGACGGCCGAACCGGCCACCCACACCCACGCCCGCAGGCGCACGCCCCGCGTGAGCCAGACGGCGGCGGCGGTCAGCAGCGGCAACGCCAGGACGGCGATCGGCAGCACGGCGACCCCCTACCCTCGCAGCAACGTCAGACGGCTGGTGTCCCGCGACCCGATCCGCTCCTCGATGCCGCGGATCAGGATGAGCAGGATGAACACCGCGAGCACCACGTCGGTCACCACGCCGATCAGCACCGTCTCGTGCATCGTGGTGGCCAGGGAGACGAGCGACAGGTGCGCCCCGTTCTCGATCAGGCAGACGCCGAGGACCACCTTCAGCGCGTCGCGCCGCGTCACGATGGCGTAGATCCCGACCGCCACCAGCGTCAGCGCGACCGCCACGTTGGTCCGGTACGGCTCCATCTCCGCCGTCGGCGTGGGCGCCAGGAACGCGACGTTCCGGTGGACGAGCGCGTACGCTGCCACGGCGAGCGCGCCGATGACCACCGCCGACGTCACCTGCCCCACGCGCGGCGGGCACTCCTGGTCGTCGCCCCGCTTGATGGCGCGGAAGAGCAGCCAGGAGATGAGGCCGAACTTCGTCACGAACGCCGTCGCGGCCCACAGCGCCAGCGCCTCGTGGTAGGTGGCGAAGCAGCCGATGACCGCCACCATGAGGAGCGCCTGCCCCATGTAGGCGTAGAGCGCCCGCCGCATGCTGCGCGACTCCACCGCCACGAAGGACGTCAGGATCATCGCCAGCGACAGGGTGCGGATGACGGACTCCATCAGTGCGTCCCTCCCGCCAGCAGCTCCGGCTCCTCGACCCGCGTCCCCACCGACCTCAGCCGGTCGAGGGGGTGCCGCGGCACGTAGCAGCGCCCGCAGCGGTCACACACCCCCATGAACAGCCGCTGCTCGACGAGGAGGTCGGCCCGGTCGGCGGTCCCCAGCTCGTACTCCGGCGTCAGCGTCACCGCATCGTAGTCGCAGGCGTCCTCGCACCGGCCGCAGTGGATGCAGCGCTCGAGGTAGCGCCGCAGTACCCGCCAGTGGGGCGAGAGGTCGGTGATGAGGATGCAGCGGCTGGGGCACACGTCGGCGCAGCCGCCGCACCCCGTGCACTTGTCGTTGTCCACGACCACCTGGCCGCGGTTGTTCGGGTCGGCCGGGTGCGGCGCGAACGGATAGGCCACCGTCGCCCGCTCCGTGTTGAGCCCCAGCCGGAACTGCCGGATCTTCGCCGCGAGCATCGTGCCTCCTACGCGCCCATCACCGCGAAGGTGAACGCGAACAGCATCAGCAGGCCGATCTGCACCAGGAACACGCGGGCCTGGTCGATCCGCAGCCGCGCGACCAGCGTCGAGAGCACCGAGAGGACGCCGAAGAGCACCACCACCAAGACCGCCGTCGCCGCGGCGCCCGCCGCTCCGCGCAGCGGCGTGGGCACGAACACCTCGATCACGACCCACGCGGCCACGAGCCACCGCGTGAACAGCGCCCAGCGGAACAGCGCCAGGGGCCGGCCGCCGAACTCCACCAGCGCGCCCCCCGTCAGCTCCTGCTCCGCCTCCGAGAGGTCGAAGGGCACCCGCCCCAGGTACGCCATCAGCGCCACCCCGACCGCGACCCCCGCCAGTACCGACGGGACGGTGGGGCCGTTCGCCAGCTCCCACGCCGCCATGCCGCCAAGCCGGAACGTCCCGGCCTGCAGCCCCACCACCAGGAACGCCCCGGCCACCACCGGCTCGACCAGCAGGAGGAGCAGCAGCTCGCGGCTCGCCCCGAGGAAGCCGTACGCGCTCGCGCCGGACGCGCCGCCGAGCGCGACCGCCGCGGCCGAGATGCCGAGGAGGTAGAGCACCACCACCATGTCACCGGCGAAGCCCAGCGGCGTCGCGCCGCCGAGCGGGATCAGCACCCCCGCCGTGACCGCGGCCGCGAGGGCCACCCACGGCGCCACGGCCGTCACCGGGTTCGTGACGGCGACCAGCCCTTCCTTCGACGAGAGCTTGGCGAGGTCGAGGTACCCCTGCATCATCGGCGGACCGCGCCGCGACTCGAGCCGCGCCCGCACCCGCCGCCCGAAGCCGTCGAGCCACGGCCCCGCCGCCAGCAGCAGCGCCGGCCCGAGGAGGAGCCACACCACCGCCCCGAGGGGCGCGCTCACTTCGCCCCCCGCTCGGGCGGCATCCGCCCGGTGCGCGCGAGCTCGCGGATCTCCCCGGCGTCGAGCACCCGGCGCGAGCGCGCCCCCAGGTCGAGCACCTCCATCCGCTCGGTGCACGAGAAGCACGGGTCCACGCTGCCGAGGGTGATCGGCACGTCGGCCACGGTGGTCCCCGGCTTCAGCATCGTCGGGACCGCCTGGATGTTCTGGTAGCTCGGCGCTCGCACCCGCCAGCGGTCGGGGCCGTTCCCCGAGCCCGTGCGTACGTAATGGAACACCTCGCCCCGCGGCGCCTCCACCCCGTGCATCCCCTCGCGCAGCGGTGGCAGCCGCTCCGGCACCTCGGTGATCAGGCCGCCTTCCGGCATCTCCCGCAGCAGCGCCACGCACTGCCGCAGCATCTTCGCCGACTCGAACGCCTCGCCGATGCGCACCACTGTCCGGCCCCAGTTGTCGCACCCGTCGTGCGTCACCACCTGGAAGTCGAGCTCGTCGTACGCCGCGTAGGGATGGTCCCTCCGCGCGTCCACCGGGACGCCGCTGCCGCGCGCCGTCGGGCCGACCGCGCCCGAGAGCCGCACCTCCTCCGGCGTGAACATCCCCACGTGCTGGAGCCGCTGGACCAGCGCCTGGTCTCCCTCCAGCGACTTCACCAGCGCGCTCGTCTCCCTCTCGACGCCCGTCAGCGTCTCGAGGATCCGCTCCTGCCCCGCCGCCGTCACGTCGAAGGTCACGCCCCCCACGGTGTTCACCTGGAAGTGCTTGCGGCTCCCCGTCAGGTGCTCGGCGAGGTTCATCAGCGGCTCGCGCACCCGCCACGACTGCTGGAAGACGAAGTCGAATCCGAGGATGTGGCAGGCGATGCCCAGCCAGAGGAGGTGACTCTGCAGCCGCTCCAGCTCGAGGATGAGTGAGCGGATGACGCGGGCGCGGCGCGGCACCTGGAGCCCCGTCGCCTCCTCCACCGCCTGGACGTAGGCCGTCGAGTGCACGCACCCGCAGATGCCGCAGATCCGCTCGGCGAGGGAGATCACCTGGTTGTACTGGAGTTTCGTCTCCCCCAGCTTCTCGATCGCGCGGTGGCTGTAGAAGCCCCGGTAGTCCGTCCCGACGATCCGCTCCCCGTCCACGAACAGCCGCC
>JBEKGT010000058.1:0-10046 GCA_050012655.1 Gemmatimonadales bacterium
CCGTGCGGGAAGCGCTGCGGGTCGGGGACGATGCGGCCCGTCGCGCTGTCACGCGAAACCTGCCAGCAGTCGTCGATCACCACGTACTGGTAGCCCGCGTCCCGCATCCCGCTCGAGACCATCGCATCGGCCACGCCCTTGAGCAGGTCCTCGCTGACGTTGCAGGCGAACTTGTTCCAGGTGTTGAAGCCCATCGGCGGCGTGCGCGCCAGGCCGTCGTCGAGTCGCTGCGCCCGCGCCGCCGTCGGCGCGGCGACCAGGGCCAGCGCCAGCAGCACGGCGCCGATCGTTCGGTCCATGAACCGTGTCATCGTCCCGCTCCCGCGGCGGAGTCCGCCAGCACACGCCTCGGCGCCGCCTGCTTGGTGAGGGTCATGCCCCGTTCACCGTACACCACCCGGTCCCACTTGAGGGGGACGAGCCGCGCCCCATCCAGACGCCACACGAAGGGGAGTTCGCCCAGCGTCCCGTCCCCACGCATCGGCTGCATTGTGAGCACGTCCCCCTCCGCCGACCACCGGCCTGGATGGATGGTGGTACCGACGCCCACGAATTCGATCGACAACGCCGCCAGTGTGTCGCCCCCGACCGCGAGCCGCACCACCCGGGGGCGAACCTCCCCCGGCAGCGTGTCGGTCGCGTAGAGTCCGCTCCACTTGGCGGTATCGGGCGGCGCCGCGCTCCCGGCCGTTCCCCCAGCCTTCCCGCACGCTGCCAGCGCCACCGCGCACGGCAGCAGCGCCGCCACCACGATCCCGCGTACCCGTGTCCCGTTCACTCTCGTCCTCTCCTCGTATCAGCGGCGCGCGCGCCGCGCTCCAGAATGTACCGCTTAGCGGCGCGGGCGCTGCACCGCGCGCCAGCGGGCGCACCCCACCAGGTGGTCGTTCACCATCCCCGTCGCCTGCATGTGGGCGTACACGATCGTGGATCCCACGAACCGGAAGCCCCGCGCGATGAGGTCCTTGCTCAGGGCGTCCGACTCTGCGGTCCGCGGCGGGACCTCCCCCAGGGCCTTCCAGCGATTCACCTTCGGCCGCCCGCCCACGAAGGGCCAGACGTAGGCGTCGAAAGTGCCGAACTCCTTCTGGACCCGGAGGAACGCCTTCGCGTTCGTCACCGCGCTCCCGACCTTGAGGCGGTTGCGGATGATGCCGGGATCCTGGAGGAGGCGCACCACCCTCGCCACCGTGTAGCGCGCGACCACCGCTGGGTCGAACCCGTCGAACACCTCGCGGTACCGATCGCGCTTGCGGAGGACCGTCTCCCACGACAGCCCCGCCTGCGCCCCCTCGAGCACCAGGAACTCGAAGTGCAGGCGGTCGTCGTGCACCGGCACGCCCCACTCCGTGTCGTGGTACGGGATGGACAGCGCGGTCCGCGCCCAGCCGCAGCGCGCCGGTCCTGCGCCCTCGCCCATCAGTCGCGCCCCCTCCGCACCACCACCACCGCGACGACGGCGACCGCGGCGGCGACGAAGGCAGGGAACGCCGCGCTGTCCAGGAACGGGACCCGTCCGCCAAGGAGGTACGCGCCTACCCCAGCGGCCACTGCCACGCCCCCCGTCACCGCGACGATGGCCGACCGTGCCGGCCGGGCGCCCTCGGGCGAGCGCTCGGACGCGAGCGCCAGCGCCTGCCGCACCTCCCCCTCGCTGAGGTCCGGGTACTTCTGCTGGAACTCGGCGATGGTGAGCGCCAAGCGCTGGCCCATCTCCTGGGCCCTTGGCGACGGCTGCCGAGGCGCCACGTCTGGGATGAAAGCCATCATCTCCCCTCTCGACGGCTCGCGCGTGCGCGCCCCGTGCGCCGGCGAGCGGGCACGCCGTCGACGGGCCCGCACTCAGTCGTGGTGGTCGGCGGGGCTCAGCCGGTCGGCGCCGGGGAGCCGGCCCGCCAGTTTCGCCGGATCGTGGATGAGCACCGGCAGATGCTGTGGGCAGATCCACCGCGCCGCGCCGCGGTACTCGAAGGCGATCAGCGGCGTCTGGTCGCTCCCACGGCCGCAGGCCACGCACTGCTTCGGATCGTCCATGGTCCCCTCTCCTCCGCCGCGGTCAGGGCTGTGCGACGAGCCAGTCCATCGCCGACGCGCGGTCGTCGAAGGTCTTGAAGGTCCGACCGGAGAACCGCGACACCGCCACCACGGCGATGGCCGCGACGCCCGCGACGCCCACGACGGCGCTCGCCTTCATGTACGGCTCGTTGTGCTTCGTGAAGTCCTTCAGTGCGGCGAGGACCTCGACGTCGTAGAACGCCTTGGTCACGTCGAACACCGACAGGACGCTCTTCGGGGGCTGGCTCGCGATGTAGGCCTTGGCCTCCGCGATCCCCCGCCGGAACTCCTCCCCCGGACGGATGTTCGAGAAGTCCTGGACCAGGATCCTCTTCCCCTGGTGCTCCACCTCGCTGATGCGGCCCATACTGCCCCCTTCGACGGAACACGCGCCTCGATACCGTTCCCGTGCGGTGCGTCAGGTTACTGCGCGATCAGCCAGTCCAGCGCCGACGGGCGGTCCTTGAAGCTCCCGAAGGTGCGCCCCGAGAACTTGGAGACCGCCAGCAGCGCGACGCTCAGCAAGCCCTCGGTCCCCACCACGGCGGCGGCCCGGATGAAGGGCTCGTTCTCCGCCGTGTACGTCTTCAGTGTCCCGATGGTCTCGGCGTTGAAGGTGGAATGGGAGACGTCCACGAGCGCCAGCACGCTCCTAGGTGGCTGGCTCCGGATGATGGCGGCGGCCGCCTCGATGCTGGCGCGGAACTCGTCCCCGGGCCGCAGGCCGGAGAAGTCCTCGATGAGGATGCTCCGGCCGCAGAACTCGATGAAGATGACCCGTTCCACTCGCGCGTCCCCCGCTCCGGTCAGCGCCCCGCCGTGAGGCGCAGGCCGACGATGCCGATCACGATGAGCGCCAGCGAGACCAGACGGCCCACGTCCCGCGACTCCCCGAGCAGCCAGATCCCGGCCAGCGCCGTCCCCGCCGCGCCGATCCCGGTCCACACCGCGTACGCCGTGCCCACGGGAAAGCTCCGCAGCGCCTGCGCCAGGAGCCAGATGCTCACCGCCATCGCCCCCAGGGTGAGCGCGCTCGGCCCCGGCCGCGTAAATCCCCGCGCCGCCTTGAGGCTCACCGCCCAGACCACCTCGAAGAGGCCGGCGGCGAGGAGCAGCAGCCAGGGGCGCGTCACGCTCCCCGCCTCACGCGCCGCCGGCTCGCGGCCCGCCAGTGGCCGCGGGCGCGCCCCGGATGTAGGCGATGTAGTCGGTCGGCTCGGGGGCATCGCCCCCCTGCCGCAGGAGGAGGGCGATCTGCCCGCGGTGGTAGGTGCCGTGGAGACAGACGTGGAGCAGGATGTCCTCCACCGTCGAGGTGAACAACTGCCCGGCGCTGTTGGTGTACGCCATGCCGCGGTCGAGGTCCGCGCTCTCGATGCGCAACAGGTACTCCGCGTACTCCCGGTGGTTCTCCGCCGCCAGCTCCGCGCAGTCTTCGATGGTGAGTGCGGGCCACACCGGCATACGCGGCGGCACCCCCGTGAGGCGCGCGAGCCAGACGTGTTCAGACGCCACCAGGTGCGCGTACAGGTCGAGCGCCTTGGACGGTCCGCCGCCGACGCGTCGAAGCGCCGCCTGCGCCCGCTCGTCGGCCCAGCGGAGGTGACCCGCCAAGCGCGCCAAGTGCTTCATGGCGCCGGCTCCTCCGGCCTCCGCTCGCCGAACGAGCGGCGCGCGCGCGGCGCGATGAGGAGCAATGCCGAGAGGGCGCACACCGCGGCGACCGCCCCGAGGATGATCACCATCCGTCCGTACGGCCTGCCCATGCTCGCCCGTTCGCCCGTGAGATCCCGCGTCGTCCGCACCCATTCCACCGCGCCCAGGAGCAGCGCCACCTGCACCGTAAGCCCCGCCCAGCGCCGCCGCACGAAGAGGAGCGCCAGCAGTCCCACCGCGAGGACCACGAGCGCGAGCTGCCCGGCCCGCAGGAAGTGCGCCCCGAGGACGAGGAAGCTCAACGCCGCCGGAGCGAGGAGCAGGGCCGTCACCGTGCCCTCCTAGCGGTCCAGGCCGATATCGTCGAACGACACCGGGTCCTCGAGGGGTTCGAGGTGCGTGAGCACCGAGCAGTTGGGGAGCACCTCGCGGATCTCCCGCTCGAGCTGCTCCAGCAACTGGTGGCCACGGTGCACCGACCAGTCGCCCGGCACCAGCACGTGCATCGAGATGAAGCGGCGCGCGCCCGCCTGCCGGGAGCGGATCGCGTGGAACTCGAGCCCCTGCGCCCGGTACGCCGCCACGATCCGGCCCACCGCGTCGCCCTCCCGCACCGGGAGCGCCGTGTCGAGGAGGCCGAGCACCGAGCGGCGGACCAGCCGCTGCCCCGTGTACACGATGTTCACCGCCACCACCAGCGCGACCAGCGGGTCGAGGCGCTGCCAGCCCGTGAGCGCGACCGCGGCCACGCCGACCACCACGCCGACCCCCGTCCACACGTCCGTCATCAGGTGCCGCGCGTCCGCCTCGAGGGTGATCGAGTCGAACCGCCGGCCGATGTCGGCCAGGACCCGCGCCACGGCGAAGTTGATCACCGAACCCGCCGACGCGACCACCAGCCCGAGCCCCGGCTGCACCAGCGCTCGCGGATGGAGAAAGCGGATCAGCGCCGCCGCAGCGATGCCGATCGCCGCCGCCAGGATGAGCGTCCCCTCGACGCCGCTGGCGAAGTACTCGGCCTTGTCGTGGCCGTGCTGGTGCTCATCGTCCGGCGGCCGCGCCGCCACCGTCAGCATCGCCAGCGCCACCAGCGCCGCCGCCAGGTTCACCAGCGACTCCACCGCGTCCGAGAGCAGCCCCACCGACCCGGTGAGGGCGTACGCCGTCCCCTTCAGGGAAATGGTCGCGATCGCCGCGGCGATCGAGAGCCACGCGTAGCGGGTGAGGGACTGTCGGGTGGTCATCGGGGACCACCAATCTAGCGCGCCGCCCTCACACGGGCGACGCGAGCGACGATCCCCCGACACGCTCCACGCGAGCCCCGCGCGCACCCATCCGCCCTGCGCGTGCAAACCCGCCCCACCCCCCCCTGCCTAACGGGACAGCTCTGCTCTCCTTTCCGAGAGAGATGGTCGGTGAACGCGCGAGGCGAGGGAGGCAGCGGGGTCGAATGCAGCATGCAACCCGAACAGGTTCAATGTATTATCGGCGATCGGGAGGGCTCCCCGGAGGGGGCACCAAATGGCAGCGCGCCCCTACGCGGGTGCACGATGGTTGCGACTTGGGACGCCCGAGCCCCTCTCCCAGTGTGCCCTGCGAACGCCCAGGACGGTGGTCGCCGGGACCGGGGAGGGACCGGATCGAACCGTGGCCCTTGACCAGGTGATGCCATGACCGCTGTGGCTGAACGGCCGAAGCCGTTCGTCTTCCCGGAGTACTGCAAGGGGTGCGGGCGCTGCATCGGCGCCTGCCCGAAGGACTGCATCACGCTGGGGACCGAGATCAACCCGCAGACGGGGCTGGTCCCGATCATTCTCGACCTCACCCTCTGCAACGGCTGCGGCCTGTGCATCAGCGCGTGCCCGGAGCCGTTCGGCCTCCGGCCCCAGGGTGAGGAAGCGCAGTTCGAGCTGATGGACCCGGCCAAGCTCCTCGGCCCCAGGCCCTTCGGCGCGCCGGCGCCGGAGGTCATCCCCGACACGACGGTGCCGCTCCCCGCGCGGGAGCCGCTCATCACGAAGGGCACGTACGCGGCGGCCATCGGCGCGCTGCTCGCCGGCTGCCGCCACGTGTACGGCTACCCGATCACGCCCTCCACGGAGGGCGCCGAGCTGATGGCGAAGGTGCTGCCCAAGCTCGACGGGATCTTCGTGCAGGCGGTGAGCGAGGTGGCGACGGTCAACATCATGTACGGCGCGGGCGGGGCGGGGCTGCGCTGCATTACGTTCACGAGCTCCCCGGGCTTCAGCCTCATGCTCGAGGGGATCTCGTACATGATCGGGTCGGAGATCCCGGCGGTGTTCGTGAACGTGATGCGCGGCGGGCCGGGGCTCGGCAACATCGCGCCCGAGCAGGCCGACATCAAGCTCGTCTGCCGCGGCCTCGGCCACGGGAACACGCACGCCATCGTGCTCGCTCCCGCCACGCCGCAGGAGATGCTCGACATCACGATGCTCTCCTTCGAGCTCGCCTTCAAGTACCGCAACCCCGTGATGATCCTCGGCGACGGCTACCTCGGCCAGATGACGGGAAAGGTCCGGCTCCCGCAGCAGATGGTGAAGCCGGGCATCCCCGAGTGGGCGGTCTACGGCGACCGGTCGCACCGCGGCAACCTGATGTGCTCGATCGACCTCTCCGAGGTGGACCTCGAGCAGCACAACATCCACCTCAACGAGAAGTACGCGCGGATGAAGGCCGAGGAGCAGCGCGCCGACCCGTACCGCTGCGACGACGCCGACATCCTGCTGGTGGCCTGCAACACCCCCTCGCAGCTCGCCAAGAGCGCCATCCAGGAGCTGCGCGCCAAGGGGCTCAAAGTCGGCCTGTTCCGGCCGATCACGCTGTGGCCGTTCCCGATCGACGCCCTCCTCCCCCTGCTGCCGCGGATGAAGCGGCTGGTGGTGGTCGAGGCGAGCGCCGGACAGCTCGAGGACGAGGTGCGGCTCGCGCTGAGCCACGCCGACGTCCACGCGCCGCCGCCGATCAGCCACGTGCGGCGGATGGGCGGGATGCTCCCGCAGCAGGCCGAGATCGTCCAGCACGTGCTGGGCCTGGAGGAGGTGCACTGATGCCGTCCAGCGTCTTCTACCGCCAATTCGAGCGGCACGCGCACGCCGAGGGGATCAAGGCCCACTCGACGACGTACTGCCCCGGCTGCGGCCACGGCCTGGTCCATAAGTACTGGGGCGAGGCCGTCGACGAGCTGGGCATCCAGGACCGGGTGGTCGCGGTCTCCCCCGTCGGCTGCTCGGTGTTCATGTACTACTACTTCGACGTCGGCAACACGCAGGCGGCGCACGGGCGCGCACCCGCGGTGGCCATCGGCCACAAGACGGCTAACCCCGACTCCATCGTCATCAGCTACCAGGGGGACGGCGACCTCGCGTCCATCGGCCTCGCCGAGATCGTGAGCACCGCGCAGCTCGGCATCCCGATCACCGTCATCTTCGTCAACAACGCGATCTACGGCATGACGGGCGGCCAGATGGCCCCCACCACCCTGATGGGGCAGAAGACCAGCACCTCGCCCGCCGGGCGGATGCCCTCGATGGGCCAGCCGATCAAGATGGCGGAGCTGATCGCGGGGCTCGACGGCCCGGTCTACGTCGAGCGCGTGGCGCTCTTCGACAACAAGCAGCGCACCCGCGCCAAGAAGGCGATCAAGAAGGCGCTCGAGCTGCAGGTCGCGGGGAAGGGCTTCACCTTCGTCGAGGTGCTCTCCGAGTGCCCGACCCACCTCGGCCTCGACCCTGAGGCGACCGAGGAGTGGGTGAAGAACTCGATGGTGCCGGTCTTCCCGCTTGGCGTGAAGAAGGAGTACGTCGAGGGGACCGCGTACCCGACGATCCCGAAGCCCACTTTCGACGCCGAGGCGGTGCTCAAGGTGGTGGACGCGACGACCGAGAAGCCGCCGCGGTTCAGCACGGGGTTCCCCACGCACCTCGACGCCGAGGACATCAGCTTCAAGCTGGCCGGCGCCGGCGGCGACGGGGCCCAGACCGCGGCGATGCTCATCACCCGCTGCGCGATCAACGAGGGCTTTGACTCGACCCACATCCCGAGCTACGGGCCGGAGTCGCGGGGCGGGACGTCGTACGCCGACGTCCACGTCGCCGCGAAGGAAGTGCTCTCCCCCGCGTCGCCGCAGCCGCACGTCCTGGTGGCGTTCAACGCCCCCAGCCTCGCGAAGTTCGGGCCGACGGTGCGAGCGGGAGGCACGATCGTCTACGACAGCTCCGTCATCAGCGAGATCCGGGGGACCCTCGCCCCCGGCGTGCGCACGATCGGCGTGCCGTTCGCCACCGTGGCGCGGGACCTCGGCAAGGTGGTGGTCAAGAACGTCGTGGCCCTCGGCGCCCTCCAGGAAGCGACGAACCTCTTCCCCAAGGACGCCTTCCTCACGGCCATCCGGCTGGCGCTGAAGGAGAAGTGCGCGATGATCCCCCTCAACGAGGAAGCGTTCGCGTGGGGTGCGAAGCTCGCGAGGGCGCAGCTGAAGTAGCCGTCAGCGGTCAGCGGTGAGCGGTCAGCGGGCCGGGGAAGAATCCTCGGCCCGCGGTGCTTCTAGGAGAGGAACCGCTCCGCCAGCTGTGCCAGCCGCTCGTCCCCGTCGGCCCGCGCGCGCTCCAGGATGCGCCGCACGTGCGCGTGGAGCTTCGGCTCCCCCCAGTAGTAACCGGTGGCCTGCTCGGCGCTGCCGGTGTCCCCCTCGCGCGCGGCATCGAGGAGCGCCGCCGCCGCGGCGGCCTCGAAGCCCGGGTCGTCCCGGGGCGGGAGCCCGAAGCGGCCGGCCGGGTTGCCCCAGCTCTCACTCCCCTCTTTCACGAAGGCGCGCGACATCGGGGAGAATCTACGCGGCGAGCCGCGTCGCCGTAGCCCGGGGCCGGACCGCAGGGGCACGCCGGTCCTCACGCCTGCGCGCCCCCGGACTCCCCCCAGAGCGCCGGCCCACCCCCTTGCACCTCACGTAACGTGAGGTTTTAGGTTGGGGCATGGCTGGCAGCGCACGGCACGCGGCGGGGACCGCCCGCGAGGCGGGGCCCTGGAGGATCGGCATCTTGGCGCGGCGGACGGGGCTCTCCATCCGCACGCTCCGCTGGTACGACGAGATCGGCGTGCTGAAGCCCTCGCAGCACACCGCGAGCGGGCACCGGCTCTACTCGGCGGCCGACGTGCAGCGGCTGCAGGAGATCCGGTCGCTGCGGCACCTCGGCTTCACGCTGGAGGAGATCCGGGATCTCCTGCGGCGG
The DNA here is from genome assembly GCA_050012655.1 of Gemmatimonadales bacterium. Classification (GTDB taxonomy): domain Bacteria; phylum Gemmatimonadota; class Gemmatimonadetes; order Gemmatimonadales; family JACORV01; genus JADGQW01. The sequence goes on from JBEKGT010000058.1 coordinate 8,961, forward strand.
CCGGGGCTCTCGCCGGCGCGGGTGCTCCGGCTGCACCTGGACGAACTGCGCTCGCGGATCGCCCAGGAGCAGCACCTCCGCCGCCGGCTGGACCGGCTGGCGGACCGGCTGGACGCGGCGGGGACGGTCTCCGTCGACGAACTGATGAACGCCATCGAGGAGATCACGATGTCCGAGCTCAACCTCACCCCCGAACAGCTGGCCGAGGTGCAGGAGCGCGGCCGGAAGCTCGGCGACGCGGGGATCAAGGCCGTCGAGGCCGAGTGGCCGCAGCTGATCGCGAAGGTGAAAGCCGAGATGGAGAAGGGGACGCCGGTGTCGGACCCGCGCGTACAGGATCTGGCGCGGCGTTGGCGGGAGCTGGTGGAACAGTTCACCGGCGGGAACCCGGGGATCGAAAAGGCCGTCGCGCAGCGCTACAAGGAAGACCCCGAACTGTGGGCGCGGACCGGGCTCGACGGGCAGATCTTCGGGTACGTCCAGCAGGCGTGGGCGGCGGCCCGGCCGAAGTAGCGCCTGCCTCCGCGAGAATCACGTCATCCGACGATGATCTCCTCCAGCGCGCGCTTCGGGACGTGGTGCACCCCGTCGGCGTCGCGCCAGTACTTGATGTCCCCCTCCGGGCCCACCGGCTCGATCACCACCTTCTCCTTGGCGCGGCCGAGTGCGAGCACGAGGAGGATCTCGAGGTGGTCGGGGATGGCGAGCGCCTCGCGCAGCTCCCGCCGCTGGATGGAGGCGATGATGCACCCCGCGAGCCCGCGCTCCGTCGCTCCGAGCAGGATGCTCTGCGCGGCGATGCCGTGATCGCAGTCGAACGACTGCCGCAGGTCCTTGTCGCCGAGGATGACGATGTAGGCCGCCGGACGCTCCCCCTCGACCGGGCCCGGCCAGTCCTTCAGGTAGCCGGCCCACGCGAGCAGGGGAAAGATGGTCGCGTTGCGCTCCGGGTCGCACGAGAGGATGTACTTGAGGGGCTGGAGGTTCGCCGCCGAGGCCGACAGGCGGGCGAGGTCCACGAGCTGGCGGAGCGTCTCGATGTCCACCGCGGCGCTCTGGTGGAAGCGCCGCACGCTGCGCGTCGCG
>JBEKGT010000059.1:0-10040 GCA_050012655.1 Gemmatimonadales bacterium
CGTGCAGCTCGGCGGCCACGACCTCCCGCGCATCGGCCGCGCCGGCTTCGTGGTCGTCTCCCCCGGCGTGCCCCCCGACGCCGCCCCCCTCCGCGCGGCGAGGGATGGCGGCGTCCCCGTGATCTCCGAGCTCGACCTCGGCGCCCGCATGCTCCCCGCGACGCGCCTCGTCTGCGTCACCGGCAGCAACGGCAAGACCACCACGACCGCCCTCACCGCCCATCTCCTCCGGAAAGCGGGGCTGAGCGACGCCGAGGCGGCCGGGAACATCGGGAATCCCATCTGTGCCGTGGCGGCGAAGGGGCGCGCGCCCGCCTGGCTCGCCGTCGAGTGCAGCTCCTTCCAGCTGCACGACGCGCCGTCCCTCGCCCCCGCCGCCGGCGTCCTCACGAACCTCTCCCCCAACCACCTCGACCGGTACCACACCATCGAGGAGTACTACGGCGACAAGGCGTTCCTCTTCCGCAACGCGACGGCGGAGAGCCGCTGGGTGGTGAACGGGGATGACGCCGCGGCCGTCGCGCTGGTGGGCGGCGCGGCCGGTCACCTCGAGCCCTTCTCCCTCGAGACGCGCCTCGCCGCCGGCTACTTCGACCGCGCCGCGGGGTGGCTGGTGCTGCGCGGCACACCCCTCATCCGCCGGGCGGAGTTCCCCCTCGCCGGCGACCACAACGTGCAGAACGCCCTCGCCGCGGCCCTGGCCATGCCCCCGGAGACCGGCCGCGACGCGCTCGTGGAGGGGCTGCGCACCTTCCAGGCGCTGGAGCACCGGCTCGAGCCGGTCCGCGAGGTGGGGGGGGTGCGCTGGATCAACGACTCCAAGTCCACCAGCGTCGCCGCCACGGTCGTGGCGCTGCGCTCGATGGACCGGCCCTTCGTCCTCCTCATCGGGGGGCGGCACAAGGGCGCGCCCTATGCCGACCTCCGCCCGCTGCTCGCGAACGCGCGCGCGGTGATCGCCTTCGGCGAGGCGGGGGACGAGGTCGAGAAGGACCTCGCCGGCGCCGCGCCCCTCGAGCGCGGGGGCGACTTCGCGGACGTGCTCGCGCGCGCGCGCCGCCTCGCCCGGCCCGGCGACGCCGTGCTCCTCTCCCCGGCGTGCTCGAGCTACGACATGTTCGACAACTACGAGGAGCGCGGCCGCACCTTCAAACGCCTCGTGGGGGCGTTCTGATGGCGAAGCGGGAATGGCTCGTCGGCTGGGAGTCGCGGCTCCTCATCCTCATCACCGCCGTGCTCGTCGTGTTCGGACTGGCGTCCATCTACTCGGCGTCAGCCACCCTCATCGAGAAGGGCCGCGTCGTCGGCACCTCGCTCGTCCTTGACCAGCTCCTCGGCGCCCTCGCCGGCGGCCTCCTGCTCCTCGTCGCGGCGCGCATCGACCTCGAGCGCGTGAAGGCCCTGGCGTGGCCGATCGTCCTCGTCACCGGCGGGATGCTCCTCCTCCTGGTGCTCCCCTTCACCCACGCCATCGCCCCGCGCATCAACGGCTCGCGGCGCTGGCTCCAGCTCGGCGTCTCCGTTCAGGTCTCCGAGCTCGCCAAACTGGCCATCATCATCTGGACCGCGATGCTGTGCGCCAAGAAGGGGACGGAGGTCCGCCGCATGCGCCGCGGCCTCCTGCCGGTCCTCGCCGTCGTCGGGCCGCTCGCGATCCTGCTCATCATCCAGCCCGATCTCTCCTCCGCGCTCGAGATCGGCCTCCTCGCGATGGTGGTCCTCTTCGCCGCCGGCGCACGCATCGGCCACTTCATCCTGCTCGGCGTCGTGGCGATGCCGGTGCTCTGGCAGCGCGTCGAGGACGCGCAGTACCAGCTCCTCCGGATGACCACCTTCCTCGATCCCGGCGCCGACCGGCTCGGCGCGGGCTACCAGGTGGACCAGTCCCTCATCGGGCTCGGGGCGGGGAAGCTCGTCGGCGTCGGCTTCGGCCAGGGGCAGCAGAAGCTCGGCTTCCTTCCGTACCCGTACAGCGACTTCATCTTCGGCACCATCGGCGAGGAGTGGGGGTTCATCGGCGTCGTCTTCCTCAGCGTCCTCTACACGCTCTTCGTCCTCGTCGCGCTGCGACTCGCCCGAGCGGCCGGCGACCCCTTCCGCCAGTATCTCGCTGCGGGTCTCACGGTGATGATCGGCGTGGACGCCTTCACCCACATGGGCGTGGGGCTCGGCATCCTCCCCACCACCGGACTCGTGCTCCCCTTCGTCTCCTACGGGCGCTCGAGCCTCGTGGTGGCCCTCATCGCCACGGGACTCCTCATCAACGTCGGCACGCGGCGACGGGCGAAAGTCGCGTGAGGACCATCTTCTTCGCGGGCGGCGGCACCGGCGGGCACCTGATGCCCGCCCTCGCGATCGCCGACGCGATGGTCCGCCTCGATCCGGCTGTGCGGCCGTTCTTCGTCGGGAGCCTGCGCGGCATCGAGGCGAATGTCCTCCCCCAGCGCCCGTGGCCGTACGCGCTCCTCCCCCTCGAGCCGATCCGCCGGCGACAATGGTGGTTGAACGCCACGCTCCCGCTCTCCTTCCTCCGGTCGGTGCGCCGGGTGGATGCGCTCGTCGCCGAGCACCGGCCCGCGCTCGTCGTCGGCACCGGAGGCTACGCGGCGGGGCCCGTCGTCTGGGGCGCCGGCCGACGGGGGGTCCCCGCGGTGCTCCAGGAGCAGAATGCCTACCCCGGCATCACCACCCGGCGCCTGGCGGGTCAAGTACGACAAATTCACTTGGGATTCCCGGAGGCGCGCCGGTACCTGCGTCCGGGCGCGGGAACCGCTGTGTTCGACTCCGGCAATCCCATCCAGCCGCCGCCGACGGAGCGCGCCGACCGGCGAGCGGCTCGGGAGAAGTGGGGGTTCCCCCCGGACCAGCCGGTTGTGCTCGTGGTCGGTGGGAGCCAGGGCGCGCTCCCGATCAACGCCGTGGTGGATGCGGCGCTGGCCGAGGGACTCTGGCCGGCGGGGACGGGCCTCCTCTGGCAGTCGGGAAGCGCCACCTACGAGCGCTTCGCGGCGCGCTCAGACAGGCATCGGGTCGTCGTCCGACCGTTCATCGATCCGATCGCAGACGCCTACGGCGCTGCCGACCTGGTCGTCGGCCGGGCCGGCGCGATGACTATCGCCGAGCTGTGCGCGTGGGGGCTCCCGGCGATCCTCATCCCCTTGCCGACCGCCGCCGCCGGCCACCAGCTCTCCAACGCCCGGGCCCTCCACAATGCCGGGGCGGCGGTGCTCCTGGAGCAGGCGTCGGTGAGCGCTCCCGACCTCACGGGACGGATTCGGGCACTCCTGCTGGACCCTGCAGGATTGGCGGGCCTCGCGAAGGCCGCCCTTCGGCGAGCCCATCCCGACGCCGCAGAGTTCATCGCCGCGAAGGCGCTCGGAATCCCCGCCGATTCCACACACTGAGTCTTTCGCAACCATCGGTGGGATTTTATATTAGCCCCTCGCCGATGCCGTTGTTCACCCCCGACGATCCGCGCCCGGTGCACTTCATGGGCGTTGCCGGGGCCGGGATGAGTGGGCTGGCACTCCTGGCACGGAAGCGGGGCGTCGCCGTAACGGGTTGCGACCGGGACCTGACTGGGGCGGGAGCGGAAGCGGCGGAGGACGTGACCCGGGCCGGAGGAATTGTCTACAGCGGGCACAGCCCGGACCACCTCGTCGGTGCACGGGCGCTGGTCGTCAGTTCGGCGGTGCCGAAGGACCACCCCGAAGTGGAACGCGCGCGGGCACTTGGACTTCCGGTGGTGCGCCGTGCGGAGGCTCTGGCGGAGGCGGTTTCGCCCGGACTCCTCGTCGCTGTCGCCGGTACGCACGGCAAGACTACGACAACGGCGATGACGACGGAGGCACTGGCGGCCGCTGGCTTGAACCCCACGGGTCTGGTCGGCGGCCGGATCGCATCTTGGGGCGGGAATGCGCGCATCGGCGGGACCGGCCTCTACGTCGTCGAGGCCGACGAGTATGATAAGTCATTTCTATCCCTCAGGCCGGAAGTCGCTGTCATCAACAATGTTGAGCAAGACCATCTCGAGTGCTACGAAAACGATGTGGAAAAACTCGAGGCGGCCTTCTCGCAGTTCGCAGCACCGGCTAGGCGTCTGATCGTTGGGGGGGATGAGGAGCGAGCCGTCCGGATCGCGCGGCGGTCCGGAAGGCCGATGTGGAGAGTGGGCTTCGGGCCGGACGCGGAGGTTCGCATCACGGGTCTGGAGCAATCGGCGCGCGGCTCGACGGCGGCGGTCGCCCTCCCGGCTGCCGGGACAATTGACATCCGACTCAAAGTGCCGGGCGTTCACAACGTTCGGAATGCGGCTGCCGCTTTGGCGGTGGGAGCGGAGCTCGGGGCCGACTTGCTGATGGTCGCCACGGCACTCGCCGCGTTCAATGGTGTGGGCCGGCGGTTCGAACTGGTGGGTGCGGCGGGGGGGGTGGTCGTCGTGGACGACTATGCGCACCACCCATCCGAGATCGCGGCGACCATCGAGGCGGCGCGGCAGGCCTATCCGGCCAAGCGGTTGGTGGCGGTGTTCCAGCCGCACCTGTTCTCACGGACCCAAGCGCTGGGGGCGGAGATGGGGCGCGCTCTGGCGCAGGCCGACGTGGTGGTGGTGGCCGATGTGTATCCGGCGCGGGAAGCGCCGATCCCCGGCGTGACCGGCCGGCTCGTGGCGGACGGGGCGCGGTCGGGGGGGGCTGAAGTCCACTGGGTCCCGGCGCGGCAGGAGCTGACGGGGCGGGTGGCGGGGCTGCTCGGGCCCGGCGACGTGGTGCTGACAATGGGGGCGGGGGACGTGACGGCGCTGGGCCCCGAACTGCTGGGCGTGCTGGGGCGCCGCGAAAGGGAGCCGGCGTGAGGTGGGGACGAGTGGCCCTCGTGGCCGGCGTGGCGGCGGCGGCGCTCTCGCCGCTGTGGGGCCCGCCGGCGCTGCGGCCGTTCCGGTTCTTCGCCGTGCGGCGGGTGGAGCTGGTGGGGGTGCGGTACCTCTCGCCCGACGTCGTGACCGGGGCGCTCGGCCTGCGGCCCGGAGCGAGCGTGTGGGACCGGCTCGGCCCGCTGGTCGCGCGGGTCCGCTCACTGCCGGGTGTGGCGGAAGCGACCGTGACGCGGCGGCTCCCCGCGGCGCTGCGGGTGGAGGTGCGCGAGGTCGAGCCGGTGGCGCTGGCCTCCGGCGCCGCGGGACTCGTGCCGGTGGGCCCCGACGCCCGGCCGCTCCCGTACGACCCGACCCGCGTGGCGGTGGACGCGCCGGTCGTGGCGAGCGCTGAGCGTCCCTTGGTGGAGGCGCTGGCGGCGGTGCGCTCGGCCGATCCGGAGTTCTTCGGCGAGGTGGCGTCGGCGCGCGCGGGCCCGGCGGGGAGCCTGGAGCTGGAGGTGGAGCGGCGCGGGCGCGTGCGGCTGGCGCTGCCGGTGGACGCGGCAGTGGTCCAGGCGGTGGCGGCGGTGGAGCGGACGCTGGGGGCGCGCTCCGAGGGGTGGCTGGAGCTGGACGGCCGGTACGCCGGTTGGGTGGTGGTGCGGCGGACGTCGAAGGCGGAGGCGAAGGCGTGATGCGCGAGCGCACGGTGTGCGGGCTGGACGTGGGGACGTCGAAGACGTGCGCGGTGATCGCCGAGATCGCGGGCGATCTGCCGCGTGCGCCGGCGGCCCGCATCCTGGGGGTGGGCCGGTCGAAGACCACCGGCGTGCGCCGCGGGGTGGTGCGCGACATCGACGAGACGACGCGCTCGATCGTGAAGGCGGTGCAGGACGCGGAGCGGATGGCGGGCACGCAGGTCGAGGCGGTGTGGGTCGGGGTGGCGGGGGAGCACGTGCGCTACATCCCCTCGCCCGGCGTCGTGGCGGTGAACAACGAGATCCGCGCGGCGGACGTCGAGCGGGTGATCGACGTGGCCCGGGCGGTGGTGCTCCCGCCGGACAGCGAGATCCTGCACACGCTCCCCCAGGAGTTCCTGGTGGACCGGCAGCGCGGGATCTCCGACCCGGTCGGGATGACGGGGACGCGCCTCGAGGTGGACGTCTTCATCGTGACGATGTCCTCCTCGGCCGCGACGAACCTGCGCAAGGCGGTGGAGCGCGCGGGGTACCACGTGGCCGGGTTCGTCCTGGAGCCGCTGGCGGCGAGCTTCGCGACGGTGACCGACGACGAGCGCGAGCTGGGAGTGGCGCTGGTCGAGCTGGGGGCCGGGAGCAGCGACGTGGCGATCTTCGAGGACGGCAAGTTCCGCCACTTGGCCACCTTCGGTTTCGCCGGGGCGCACGTGACGAGCGACATCGCGCAGGGGCTGTCGGTGACGCAGGCCGACGCGGAGCGGCTGAAGGAGCGCTACGGTTGCGCCTACCAGCCGCTGGTCGATCCGACGGAGATGCTCGAGCTGCCGGGGACGCCGGGCCAGGGGACGCGGGAGGCGCCGCGGGAGTTCCTCGCCCACATCATCCACCAGCGCCTCGACGAGATCATGCGGAACGTCGGGCGGGAGATCGAGCGGGCGGGGTATCTCGGCAAGCTGGCGAGCGGGGTGGTGCTGACGGGGGGGACGGCCCAACTGGCGGGGATCGTGGAGTTGGCGCGGGAGGTGCTCGCGGTGCCGGTGCGCCTCGGGGTGCCCGGGCAGTACCTCACCGGGAGCCTGACCGACGCGGTGGAGCAGCCCCGGTTCAGCACGGCCACGGGGCTGGCGCTGTACGGGATGCGGCAGATGGCGGTGGGCGCCGCGCAGGCGGGTGCCCGGCAGGTGAGTCTGGACCGGGTGGTGGGCTCGGTCCGGCGGTGGCTGACCGATTTCTTCTGACCATGAGCGGAGCGGCGCAATGATCTTCGAGCTCGAGGAAACCGTCGCGCAGAACGCGAGGATGAAGGTCGTCGGCGTGGGCGGCGGCGGCGGGAACGCGGTGAACCGGATGATCGACGAGCGCCTGGCGGGCGTCGAGTTCATCTCGGTGAACACCGACGCCCAGGCGCTCCTCCATTCGAAGTCGGACATCAAGACCCAGATCGGGAAGAAGCTCACCCGCGGTCTGGGGGCGGGGGCGCGCCCGGAGATTGGGCGCCAGGCGATCGAGGAGAACCGTGACGACGTCTCCCGCGTGCTGCACGGGGCGGACCTCGTGTTCGTCACCTGCGGGATGGGGGGCGGCACCGGGACGGGCGCCGCGCCGATCATCGCGGCGATGGCGCGGGACCTCGGGGCGCTGACCATCGGGATCGTGACGAAGCCGTTCCTCTTCGAGGGGAAGAAGCGGATGCGGCAGGCGGAGATGGGCATCGCGGAGATGCGCAAGCACGTGGACACGATGATCGTGGTCCCGAACGAGCGCCTCCTTGCGGTGGCGGGCAAGGGGATGCCATTTCAGGATGCGCTGAAGAAGGCGGACGAGGTCCTGTTGAACGCGACGCAGGGCATCTCGAACCTGATCAGCGTGACCGGCATCGTGAACGTGGACTTCGCCGACGTCCGCACGGTGATGCAGAACGGCGGCTCGGCGCTGATGGGCACGGGGGTCGGGCGGGGGGAGAACCGCGCGCTGGAGGGGGCGCAGCAGGCGATCTCGAGCCCGCTGCTGGACAACATCTCCATCAGCGGCGCGAGCGGCGTGCTGATCAACATCACCGGCGGCAACGACCTCACCCTCGGGGAGGTCACCCAGATCAGCGAGGTGATCCACGACGCGGTGGGCGATGAGGCCGAAGTGATCTTCGGCGCGGTGACCGACGCCGCGATGCAGGGCGAGATCCGCGTGACGGTGATCGCCACGGGGTTCGACCGGCAGGAGCAGAAGGAGAAGGGCGTCATCCAGTTCCCGCAGCGGAGCGCCTCGCGCCCCTCGCAGGGCGACCAGGCGGCCGCCGCGGCGGGCGGGTCGGGCCCGGCGGCGCTGCCGCAGGGGACGCGGCGCGCGGTGGGCGGGTCGGCGCAGCCGGCCCAGCACGCGGCGCCGCCTGTCGCGGAGCCGCTGACGGACATGGAGATCCCGACGTTCATCCGGAGACAGATGGATTGAAGAAGCTCGCCGCCGCCCTCCTCGCCCTCGCCGCCGGACTCGGCTTCATCGCCGTCCGGCAGGCGGGCCATTTCGGTGGCCTCCGGACGGCGCGCGCGGTGGTCGTGGCGGGCCCGCCGGTGGTCACGGTCCGCGACACCCTGCACGCCCGCGAGACGGTCTCGCAGCTCTTCGAGCGGCGGAACGTCCGGGGCGTGGACTGGGGCGCGGTGGCGCAGGCGGTGCGGAACTTCAATCCGGCGCGGGTGCGGGCGGGGATGGTCTTCACCTTCCGCCAGCGGCACGGCGAGGACACGCCGCACGCCATCGTGGTCCGCGTGTCCAACGAGTCACGCCTCCACCTCGACCGGAGCGGCGCCGTCTGGGCGGCCACCGTCGAGAACATCCCCTGGCGCGTCGAGCAGGTTCGGGCCAACGGCGTCATCAGCAGCAACCTCTACGAGGCGATGGACGGCGCGGTCGGGGACGAGGTCCTCCCCGCCGACGCGCGCCGCGACCTCGTGTGGGGGCTGTCGGACGTGTACCAGTGGGCGGTGGACTTCGCGCGGGACATCCAGAACGGCGACCGCTTCGAGGTAGTGGCTGAGCGGCTCGTCTCGTCGGAGGGGGAGGTGCGCTTCGGCCGGGTGCTGGCGGCGCGCATCGACGTGGCCGGGAAGCCGATGTACGCCTTCCGGTTCGACGACGGGGACCGCTCGGAGTTCTTCGACCAGACGGCGCACTCGATGAAGCGCGACTATCTGCGCTCGCCCGTGGAGTTCAAGCGCATCAGCAGCCGCTTCAGCAGCCGCCGCTTCCAGCCGATCCTGCACGTCTTCCGCGCGCACCAGGGCACCGACTTCGCCGCCGCGCTCGGCACGCCGGTGCGGGCGGTCTCGGACGGCACGGTGAAGTTCGCCGGGCGCGACGCGGGCTACGGGAACCTCATCGCGATCCAGCACAAGGGCGCCGTCGAGACGCGCTACGCGCACCTCCTCGGCTTCGCCGACGGCGTCCATGCGGGCGCCCGCGTGCAGCAGGGGCAGACCATCGGCTTCGTGGGCTCGAGCGGCCTGTCGACCGGCCCGCACCTGCACTACGAGGTGCGTGTCGCCGGCCGCGCCGTGGACCCCCGCCACTCGCTCGGAGTCGGCGCCGGAGCGCCCATCGCGGAGCCGCGCCGCACCGCCTTCGAGGCCGAGCGGCAGCGGTTGATGCAGCTCCTCGAGCCGGGCGCGGTCCCCGCCTCGCCGCGCACCGACTGATCCCGTTGCGGCCGCGCGCCGGGGCCGCCCTCCCGTGTCCCTCCTGATTGTCACCAGTGCCCTCGTCGCCCTTGGCGGGGCGCTCGTGCTGTACCTGGTGCTCGAGCGCGCCGGGCCCGGCGGCGTCCCCCTCGCCGTGCTCCGCGCCGTGGCGTGGGCGGGCGTGGCCGCGCTCCTCGTGGACCCCGGCTGCCGGAGGGGCGTGGTGCTGCCCACCGTCCTTCTCGACGCTTCGCTCTCGATGGAGGACGTGCACGGCGACGCGCGCTGGGTGGCGGCGCAGGATTCCGCGCGCCGGCTGGCGGCCGGCGGGCCGGTGATCCTCTTCGGCGGCACTCCGGTCGCGTGGCGTCCCGGCGCGCGGCCGTCCGCGGTCACCAGTTTCCTCCTTCCCGCGCTCAAGGACGCGCTGGCGCGGGGCGGGCCGGTGGTGGTCGTGTCTGACGGCGAGATCGACGATGCGGCGTTCCTCCCGCGGGACGCGATGCGCGCAGCGCACGTGGTGGTGATCCCCCGGCCGCGCCTTGCCGATGCTGCGGTCGCCGCCGTCCACCTGCCGGCGGTCGTGCCGGCGGGCGACACCGCGACCGCCGAGATCGAGGTCACGAGCGCCGGGGCCCGCGCGCGCGACTCGGCGACGGTCGAGCTGCGCGAGGAGGGGCGAGCGGTCGGCCGGCAGCGGATCGGCCTCGCCGCGGGCACTCTCCGGGCCCAGGTCCGCTTCGTCCCGGCGGCGCCGGCGGGGGACCGCGCGCTGCGGCGCTACGAGGCGCGCCTGACGGGCTGGGCGGCCGA
>JBEKGT010000060.1:0-9795 GCA_050012655.1 Gemmatimonadales bacterium
GCCGGGATAGCCGACGAAGTCGTTGTTCTCGTGCCAGCGCAGCTCGGCTGCGGCGAGCGCCGGCGTGCCGGCAGCGAGCTGCCACGCCGCGCGCTCGAAGTGCAGGAGTGCGCGGTAGAAGGGATCGCCCCCGCGGTTGGCGGAGTCGAGGGCGGCCAGCGCGGCGGTGCGCCGCAGCGCCACGCCGGGCGTTCCTCGTGCCGCGAGGCCCGCCTCCGCCGCGACCAGGGCGGCGAGGGGGCTGCCCGGGGGCTCCGCCGCGGCGAGGAGGAGGCGGGCGCGCTCCACGTCGGCGCCGCGGCGCGCCCGGGACGCCAGGAGGCCGAGCATCCAGGCCGCCCGTGCGCGCTCCGGAGCGGCGGCGCGCACGCTCCCCGAGGCGAACGACTCGAGAGGGCTCGCGAGCGCCGCCCAGCGCGTGCCGACGTCGGCCGAGTCGGCGAGTGCGAGCGCGGCCGGCAGCTCCGCGGTGAAGAGCGCGACGGCGGGCTCGCCGGTGCGTGCCCCCAGCCGCCGGGCCACGGCCAGCGCAGAATCGGGGTGGCCCAGCGCCACCAGCCCGTACACCTGGGCGAGCAGCCCCGACTCCTCGAGCCCCGCGCGCGGCACCCCGGCGGCGAACCGCTCGCCGAGCCAGACCGTGGCGCGCGGCACTTCGAAGGTCAGCATGTAGCTCGCCGCGGCGCGCAGGTCGAACGCCGCCGCGATCGCCGGGTCCCGGAGCAACCGCGTGGTGAACGCCGCCGCGTCCCGCTCGCGGGCGAACCGCCAGACGAATCCGGTGTGGATGAGGGCGCCGATCACCCCCGCCGCGGTGTCGCTCGCGCCGGCGAGCCCCGCGTAGCGCAGGAGCGCGCGCTCCGCCGTGGCCGAGTCCCCCTCCGCGACGGCTGCCCACGCCAGGTGCTCCCACACGGGCGCGAAGTCGGGGCGCAGCACCGCCGCCTGCTCGAGTGGCGCCAGCGCGTCGGCGCGCAGGAACCCGACCAGCGGCCCGCGGTGGAAGATCTCGTCCCCGAGGATGAACCACCCGAAGCCCCAGCCGCGGTACCGCTCGGTGAGGTCCCGCAGCGTTTCCATCCGGTCGGCAGGCGGCTCGAAGCTGGCGCGCAGCAGCAGCCGGTAGTGCGGCGGGAAGGAGTCGATGGCGGCGCGGTAGCGGCGGGTGCGGGCCGTGTCGGGCTCGAGCCCCAGCCAGCGCGAGACGTCCACGATGCGCACGTCGCAGATGAGGCAGGTGGGGTCGATCTCCCTCGCCGCCGAGTACGCTTTGTACGCGGCGAGCCACTGCGCGTGGGCGAAGAGCTGCTCGGCCCGCAGGAAGGAGCGCAGGCCCTCCTCGCTGCGCGGCGCCGCGGCGAGCGGAAGGTCCGCCGCCGCCGCGGCGTTCGCGTCGCTCCACAGCCGGAGGAGCACCTGCCAGGCGAGGTCCGCCGCGGCCTGCTCCCAGCCGGCGAGGAGGCCCGCGGTGTCGGCGCGGAACGCGGCGACGGTGGCCGTGGGGCGCGCCGCGGTGAGGGCGACGTCGAGCGATTCGCCGCGCACTGTCGCCTGCCCCTCGAGGACCAGCGCGCCGGAGGTGTCGGCGCCGGCGCCGCCGAGGCGGACCAGGAAGTCGGTGTTGGCGCCGAAGGCGTGGACGAGCGTCCGCGCGAGCGAGTCGCCGAGCCACGCCGGCGCCCCCGCGCCGCTCACCCGGAACGGCTGCACGACGACGTGGAGCCCCCCCGCGGCGCCCCGCGCGCGCGGGAGCACCGTCAGCCACCACGCGACGGCGGCCGCCGCGACGCAGAGTGCGGCGGCGCCCCACAGGAAACGCCGCACGCGGGCCCGGGGTTCCGCGCGGCGCAGCGCGGCCTGGAACGCCGCCGCGTCTCTCCAGCGCGCCGCCGGGTCGAAGGCGAGGGCGCGCCGGATCGCCCGGGCGAGCGGGCGGGGCACTCGCGACCAGTCGGCGCGCTCCGGGCGGTCCCACGCCTCGAACCGCGTCCCCGTGAGCGCCTCGAACAGCAGGAGGCCCACGGCGCAGATGTCGGTGGCGGGCGTGGCCGGCTTTCCCACCATCTGCTCGGGCGCCATGTAGTCGGGGGTGCCGAGGGGACGCCCCGGTGCGGTGAGGGGCTCGGCCAAGGGCGCGGACGAGGAGGCGATCCCGAAGTCGCCGAGGAGCGCGTGGCGCTCGCCGAGGAAGACGTTCGACGGCTTCACGTCGCGGTGCACCACGCCGTGGCGGTGCGCCGCCTCGAGCGCGGCCAGCACGTCGAGCGCGACGGCGACCGCCTCCGCAGCCGGGAGAGGCCCGCGCTGGAGGCGCGTGGCGAGGGTCTCCGCCGCGAGGAAGTCCATCACGTACCACGAGAGCCCGCCCGTCTCTCCCGCGTGGTGCACCGTGACGACGTTGGGATGGTCGAGACTGGCGAGGATGCGCGCCTCGCGGAGGAACCGCTCGGACGCGGCGGCGGTGGCGAGCTCGGGCCGCAGGACCTTGATCGCCACGGGGCGGTCAAGGGCCGTGTCGCGGCCGAGATAGACGGTGCCCATCCCGCCGGTGGCGAGCTCGCGCTCCACCTCGTAGTCGGGTGCCAGCGCGCTGCGGAGCCGTTCGAGCAGTGGATTGGTCGTCGGCGGTCCCCCGGGCGACGCCGCCTAGCCGCTCCCGTTGGCGGTACGTCGGACGCGGGGCTAACATACGAGCCGAGGCGGCTGAGCGCACTACTCCGCGCCCCGCCGGCCCCACTCCGAGCGAACCTATGCCCGATCCGTCAGCGCCCCGTCTCTCGGGAGGGGTCGCGGTCGTCCGACGCCGCGCCCGCTTCCGCCACTCGCTCCTCGGCCTCGCCGTGGGCGCCGCCGTGGCGCTCCTCCTCGTGCTGCTGCGCGGGACCTACGTCCTCCAGTCGCTCGAGCTGAAGACGGTGGACCTCCGCTTCCGCACCCTCCACGACCCGGCGAAGGCCGACACCAACATCGTCATCGTGGACGTGGACAACCTCTCCCTCGATCTCCTCCGTCCGACCCTCGGGCGCTACCCGTGGCCGCGCGACGCGTGGGACGCCCTGGTGCGCTACCTCGCCGCCGGCGGGGCGAAGGCGGTGGGCTTCGACTTCACCTTCCCCGACCCCGACCTGCGCAACCTCGCCGCCGACTCGGCGTTCGCCGCGGCCGAGAGCGACGCCGGCATGGTGGTCCAGACCCTCTTCTTCGAGAACGCCCTCGATACTGTGGAGGCCCGCCGGCAGGCCGCGCTGCGCGAGGACAGCGTCGCGATCCGCCGGATGCGGGAGTTCGGGTGGACGGTCGGCGGGCAGTTGCCCGAGGCGGACTTCCAGGTGGTGACGAGCCCTTACCCCCAGCTGCTGTACGCGGCGCGCGGCCTCGGCGTGATCAACTTCACCCCCGACCTGGTGGACGGGACCGCGCGCCGCGCGCCGCTCCTCTACCGCTTCCGCGGCCGCGACTACCCCTCGCTCGGCCTGGCGGTGGCGATGGCGGCCGACAGCGCGCGCTTCGGCGGCGCGCCGACGCACTGGTCCCCGAGCGCGCTCGAGTTCCCGAGCCTCACGGTGCCGCTCGACCGCGGCACGATGCTCCTCAACTGGCGCGGCCCGTACCGCGACCCGCGGCGGAAGGACCACCCCGAGACGTACCGCGTCTACCCGATCGCGCAGATCCTGCACAGTTACCAGCAGGTGGTCTCGGGGGAGAAGCCCGAGGTGCGCCTCGAGGCCTTCCGCGACAAGGTCGTCTTCGTCGGCACATCGGGGGCGGGGCTCTTCGACGCGCGGGCCAATCCCTTCGGGCCGAACGACCCCGGCGTCCTGATCCACGCCACGCTCGCCGACAACCTCCTCACCGGCGACTTCCTCACGCGCGTGAGCGCCCCCGCGAACGCGGCCGTCCTCGTGCTCGTGGCGCTCCTCGCCGGGCTGGCCGTGTCCGCCATCACCGCCGCGTGGGGGAGCGCGGTGGCAGGATTGGGCCTGGCCGCCGTCTTCCTCGGCGCCGCCTTCGCCCTGTTTCAGCGCGGGGTGTGGCTCGACGCCGGCGCCCCGGTGCTCGCCATCCTCTTCACCTTCACGGGGGGGATGGTGCTCAACTACATGACCGAGGGGCGGAAGAAGCGGCAGATCCGCGAGATGTTCGGCAAGTACGTCGCGCCCGAGTACGTGGCGCAGCTGGCCGAGGACCCGAGCCGCCTCGACCTCGAGGGGCGCCGCGCCGAGCTGACCATCCTCTTCAGCGACATCCGCGGCTTCACCTCGATCTCCGAGAAGATGTCGGCGCACGAGGTGGTCGAGTTCCTCAACGAGTACCTGTCGCAGATGGCCGGCATCGTGAAGCACTCGGGGGGCACGCTCGACAAGTTCATCGGCGACGCCGTGATGGCCTTCTGGGGGGAGCCGGTGCACCACCCCGACCACGCCGACCGCGCCGCCGACTGCGCGCTGGCGATGCGCGACGCGACCGCGGCGCTGGCCGCACGGTGGGTGAAGGAAGGAAAGCCGAACATTCGTATCGGGATTGGAATCAACACGGCGGAGGTGGTGGTCGGGAACATCGGGTCGCTGGAGCATAAGCTGGACTACACGGTGATCGGGGACGGGGTGAATCTGGCGTCGCGGCTGGAGAGCCAGAACAAGGAATTCGGGACGACGATCATCGTGAGCGAGTTCACGCTGGCGAAACTGGGGGACCGCTACGACGTGCGGCCGCTAGCGGACGTGAAGGTGAAGGGAAAGGAGAAGCCGGTGGCGATCTACGAATTGCTCAACAGGAAGCGCCCCGCGGAGGGGGCGGTATGAGCGGCGCGGACCGTCGTACTGGCGTACCGGCGGGCACGGAGGAGTGGCGGGCGCTGCGTCACGGGGCCGGCGGCGGCGACGCCCTCCGGTTGCTCGCTGCGCTCGCAAAGTCGGGCATCGCCACCGCCAACCCCGCGACTGGCGCCCGCCCGGTCCGCGGCGCGGCCGCGGGCTCGCGTGCCGCGCGGGCCGCGCTCCTCGGCGCGCTCCTTCTCGCGGCGACCGCACCGGCCGCTAACGCGCAGAAGGCGGCGTGGTCGGACGCGGTGTACGTGCCGGGGCGGTGGACGGGGGGCCGGCTGCTGGCGGCGCGGACGACGAACGGCTCGACGGACACGCTCGCGCTGGTAATGCGGGTGGACTACTTCGCGAAGGCGCCGCGGTTCCGGATGGAGGTGCGCCGCTCGGCGGACGGGCAGACGTTCGGCGACGCGCAGGTGCTGCTCGGCAACGGCGCCGACGTGCAGGTGGTGACGGCGCTCGGCGCGACGCCGCTGGCGCGGCACGCGCTCAACAGCGACACGCTGGTGCGGGCGGCGATCGCGGCGGTTCCGGGGGGGAGGCTCGCGGGGGTGGCGAACGGCCGGGTGGTGGAGCGCGCGGCCGACGGGACGGTGGGGCGGGTGGTGTTCCGGCGCTCGCAGCGGAGCCCCGTCTTCGACGAGGCGATGCTCGACCCGCGCAACTCGTCGGCGGGGCGGCAGTTCCTCTCGCGGAGCATCGCGTCGGTGGGGGACCAGCGGAGCACCGCGGTGGTGGCGACGGCCGGCGCCCGGGGCGTGGACCGGGTGCAGACGCCGAACGGCTCGGTGCCGGTGACCCCCGACTCGCTGGCGATCCGGCGGATGGAGGCCTTCCCCGTCGGGGCGATGACGCTGGAGGATTTTCTGCGGCAGGGCGGTCTCGGTCCGTACGCGGTCCGCGCCGATTCCGGTGGAGGTCACCAATGAGCGCCCGCTCGCTCGCGGGCGCGGCGGCGCGGGGCCGGCCGGGGCGACGCCCTCCGGTTGCTCGCTGCGCTCACAAAGTCGGGCATCGCCCCGACCGACCCCGCTCCTTGCGCCCAACGCGCTCCCCTCGCCGCGCCGGCCGCGCCAGCCGGCTTCTCTTCGCCGCGGTGTTCCTCGCCGGCCTCGCGCGGCCGGCGGCGGCGCAGGATCCCCTGGACCGGCTGGGCCGCCTCCTCGGGGGCGCGTCGCGGATCGTGCGGACGATGCTGCCGATCAGCACCGACAAGGAGGTCGAGATCGGCCGCGGCATCGCGGCGACGATCGCCGGTCGCTACCCGATCGTCCAGGATTCCGCCCTCACCCTCTACGTAGACCTCGTCGGCCTCACGGTCGCGGGGGAGGCGCCGCGGCCCGACATCACCTACCGATTCGCGGTGCTGGAGACGCCCGACGTGAACGCCTTCGCCGCGCCGGGGGGGTACATCTTCGTCACCCGCGGGGCGCTGGCGCTGATGGAGAGCGAAGCAGAGCTGGCGGGGGTGCTCGCCCATGAGGTGGGGCACGTCAACCGGCGGCACGTCATCGAGGGGATCCGCAAGTCGGACCTCATGCAGTCGGTCCGTGACGAGTCGGGGATCAGCGGCACCACCCTCGACCGCGCGGTGGGGCAGGGCGCCAACGCCATCTTCAGCGGCTATTCGCGCGAGGACGAGTCGGAGGCGGACAGCCTCGGCGTGGAGTACGCGGCGGGAGCGGGGTACGACCCGCACGGCCTGCCGACGTTCGTCTCGCACCTCAACCGCCATGCGGGGGAGGGGCCGCTGGCGGAGATGTTCGCGACCCACGAGGCGCCGGACGCGCGCATCGCGCGGCTGACGCGCATCATCGCCCGCGATTCGCTGCGCGGGGGCGTGACGCTGGCCGAGCGCTTCGCGGCGCACCTGCATCCCGCCGCGGCGGCGCCGCAGGCGAAGCCCGCCACGCCGGCCCGGCCGCGGGCGCGGCCGCTCCCCCAGCCGACGCGGTCGCCGAAGAAGCCGGGGGGCTGAGCCCGGGGCCGCCGTCCCCGCCCGATGCTCCGAGGGGCCGCCGGCACTTGCCGGGCGGCCCGTCGTGTTCCGGCGGAGCCTTGGCGCTCGCTAGCGCTTGAGCGCCAGCAGCACCCGTCCCGTCAGTGACTCGATGCGGCGCGTCCCGGCGCTGTCCTTCGCGGCGATGAGGCGCACGTACACCCGGGCCCGCACCGAGCGGCTCTCCCCCTCGGTGGTGAACAGCTCGGCCCGCGGCTCGACCACCTCGCGGGGCCGGAGCACCGCCAGCCCTCCCGGTCCGCGCTGCGGCACCATCCGCTCGGAGCGGCCCGCGTCGCGCTCGCGGAGCCGCGCGAGCATGGAGTCGAGCGGCACCACGACCAGCGTGTCACGCCCCCGCACGACGCGCACGGCGAACGGCCGGCGCGACCACGTCGCCACGAAGACCGAGTCAGGCTCCCCCTTGTTCGAGTCGCGGATCGGCAGCAGGTAGTCGAAGCCGCGCACCGGAAGCTCCGCCGCGTCGCCCGTCTGATAGTTGGTGTAGAGCGCCCCCATCCGTGCCGCCGCGCGGCTCACGTACGCCACGCCGAGCCGCGTGACGACGGTGTCCGCCCACCGGTCGATCAGGTCCGCGTTCTCCCGTCCGCGCTCCCCCGCGCCGAGCACGACCCGCCGCGCGCTCGTGTCCGCGAACCACGGCGCGATGGCGCCGGTGCCGTGGGTCTCGAGGAGATACCGCATCACCGCCGATATCTCCGCGCGGTCGTCGGCGCTCACTTCGCGCGCCGGCCGGCGCACCGTCCCGTCCGCGAACATCCCGTTCCGCTCGAGCGCCGCGCGGAGGCGGCCCACCTGGCTCCCCTCCGAGACGGCGTACGCGCCCCACGGGCCCGCCAGGGTCAGCAACGCCACGACGCACAGGGAGACGGGGATGAGCCGGATGCCCTTCGCTCGCGTCACGCCGTAGTACAACGCCAGTCCCGCCAGCCACAGTGAGAGCACGATGAGGAAGTAGCGCCGCTCGGTGATGCCGTACTGGTGCACCCGCTGGTAGAGCGCGAGCCACAGCATCACGATCGAGGGGAGGACCGCGATCCAGAACTGGCGCGCGAAGGTCGCGACCCAGCGCTGCTCGGCGTCCTCGGCGATGGGGTGCACGAGGAGGAGGGCGAAGATGCCCGCGGCCGCGACGCCCGAGACGAGGTTGCCAATCCAGCCGCTCGGCCAATCCCACGTGACGACGACCTTGCCGAGGTAGAGGGTGAGGATCACGAGGTACACCGACACCAGCGGCACCAGCGCGTACTGCGCGAACACCCGCAGCACCGCCGGATAGTCGCGCCGCTCCTCGAGGGCCGCGGGGTCCTCGGGCACGCCGCCGACGAAGAACCAGGTGTTGAAGACGAAGGCGATCACCGCCCAGACGCGCGGGTAGGCGGTGTTCGGCACATCCACGCCGAAGAGCTTGTCGAGCGCGACGAGGGCGAGGTCGAGGCCGAGGAAGAGCGTGCCGGTGAACGCCGCCGACAGGATGGCGCGCTCGAGGAGCACGCGGTTGTACTGCCAGAAGGCGTTCCGCGGGCCTGTGCGCGCGAAGGGGACGAAGACGACGAAGAGGTGGAAGGCGACGCTGAGCTGGACGTAGCGTCCGAAGCGGACCGGGTCCGACCAGTGGGGCCACCCGAAGAAGAAGCCGGCGACGAGGACGGCGCCCGCGAGGCCGAGCGCGACCTGGGCCACCGCGCGGTGGCGCAGCCGCTCGGCGAGGAGCGCGGCGGCGAGGAAGAGGGGGATGCCGAGACTCGCGGTGGTGATGAGGCGCGCGTGGAGCCACTCGGGCCCGACGTCCTCGATCGCGAGCACGCTGGCGGCCGCGGCGAGGGCGGCGGCGGCGAGGACCAGCGGGAAGCGGCGCAGGGCGCGCTGGGCGCCGGTGACGGCGGCGCCGAGGGAGGGCAGGGCGAGAGGCATCGGGATCCCGGGGTGCAAGGTCGCGGGAGAACGTGCGGCGGGTTCGGCGAGGCGTCAAGCGACGCGGCTGAGGTGCCCGCGGGCGCCGTCCGTCTCGGCCGTTCTCGCGCGCAAGGATCCGCCGCTAGCCCGCGTGGGATTGTAGCTGTCCTCCGCCGAGCGTACGTTAGAATGGTCGCCGGCTCGCATCAGGGAGTGACGGATGCCGGTGACTGCGAGGTTGTCGAAGCGGTTCTACGAAGCGCTGGGCGAGGATGTCGCCAACGAACTGGTAGACTGGTTCAACGCGGTGGACGCGACCTACAAGACTGATCTTCGTGACCTCATTGAGGTCCAGGCGCAGCGGTTCGACGCGAAGCTCCAGCAGGGGCTGGCGGAGCTGCGCGGCGAGATGCGCGTGGGGTTCGCGCAGCTCCGCGCCGAACTCTTGAAGTGGATGTTCCTCTTCTGGTTAGGCACCGTGGGAGTCGCGCTGGCGAGCGTGCTGACTCGCTGACCCGCTGAGGTCGTCACCAGGCGAACTGCCGGTGCCGAGAAGGGGCCGCGGAGTCGTTCCGCGGCCTTTGTCGTCTTCGGCCGCGCGACCCGTGTGACGGTGCGGCCCAGGAACCTGTGCGGTGCTTCCCCTCCTGTGTCGGCCCAGAGTTGCCGGTACGGAATCCGACTCTTTTTATCGCCTATCTCACGGCGCGGCAACGGCTTGCGGCGCGCCTTCGCGCTGGCCGCGTGGAACGCCGCACGCTACGTTGGCGCATCCTCCCATCGGCGGTGGAGCGTTGGACGTCCCCGACACGCTTCGCGCAGCTCTCGCGGACCGCTACGCCATCGAGCGCGAGCTCGGGCAGGGCGGGATGGCCACGGTCTACCTCGCCCACGACTTGCGGCACGACCGCAGCGTGGCGCTGAAGGTCCTGCGGCCCGACCTCGCCGCCACGCTCGGCCCCGATCGCTTCCTCCGCGAAGTGCGCATCGCCGCGAACCTGCAGCACCCCAACATCCTGCCCGTCCACGACTCCGGCGAGGCGGGCGGCTTCCTCT
>JBEKGT010000061.1:0-9696 GCA_050012655.1 Gemmatimonadales bacterium
CGCCCGCTCGACGGCGTGCGGGCGGTCGAACGGCCGGCGGCGGCGTTCGGCCGGCTGCAGCCCGCCAGCGCGGGGAAGGACAGCACGACCGGCCACTGGGAGCTGTGCGGTCTCGTGGTGACGGAGCCCTTCCCGACCTACCCGGAGGGCTTCCCGCCGGCGGTCCTCGACCAGTTCGCCCGCCGGACAGGACGCGGCTGGCTGGGCAACCGGGCGGCCTCCGGGACGAAGATCCTCGACGACCTGGGCGCGGAGCACATGGCGGGCGGCAAATGGATCGTCTACACCTCGGCCGACTCCGTCTTTCAAGTCGCGGCGCACGAGGACGTGGTCCCGCTGCAGGAGCTGTACGCCGCGTGTGTGGCGGCCCGCGCGATGCTGCGGGGGGAGCACGGCGTCTCGCGGGTGATCGCGCGGCCGTTCACCGGGAGGCCCGGGGCCTTCGTGCGCGACAGCGCGCATCGGAAGGACTACTCGGTCGCCCCGACGGGGCCGACGCTCCTCGACCGCCTGGCGGAGGCGGGCATCCCGCGCCTCGGGGTGGGCAAGGTGGACGACCTCTTCGCGGGCCGGAACATCGCCAGTACGCACACCCCAACGAACGCGGATGCGTACCGGCTCCTACGTGAGGCCCTCACCGATGTAGATTCCGGGCTGGTGTTCGCCAACGTCATCGAGTTCGACCAGAGCTGGGGCCACCGCAACGACGTGGCCGGCTTCCACGCAGGACTGCTCGAGCTGGACGCGGCTCTGGGGGCGCTTCTCCCTCTGGTGCGCGAGGAGGACTTGTTCATCCTGAGTGCCGACCACGGCAACGACCCGACCACGGCGTCCACGGACCATTCGCGGGAGATGGTGCCGGCGCTCGTGTACGGGCCGCGGGTGCGTCCTGCCGACCTCGGGACTCGGCGGACCTTCGCGGATCTCGGCCAGACGGTGGCGTCGTACTTCGGCGTCCGGGCCCTCGACGCGGGGACCTCGTTCTTGGGAGCGATCACGGCGTGAGTGACCGGCTGATCGACGCGGCCAAGGCGGCGTTGGCACGGGCCTACGCCCCCTATTCGAAGTTCCGGGTCGGGGCGGCCCTCGAGACGACCGACGGCACGATCGTGGTCGGCTGCAACGTCGAGAACGCCTCGTTCGGCGCCGTCATCTGCGCCGAGCGCGCGGCGGTGGCGACGGCGGTCGCACAGGGGCACCGCGCCTTCCGCCGCCTCGCGCTGACGAGCGACGCCCCCGACCCTGTGGCCCCCTGTGGCCTCTGCCGCCAGGTGCTCGCGGAGTTCGGGCTTGACCTCGAGATCATCTCGGTCGGCGCCACGGGCGGCCGGGTCCTCTACCGGCTCCGCGATCTCCTCCCGCACGCCTTCACCCGCGACGACCTGCCGGAGGGCGCATGAGGCCCGGCCGCGCCGCCGCCGGCGCCGCGCTGGCGGCGCTCCTCGCCGGCCTCGGCTGCCGCGAGAACGTCACCTCGCCGGGGAGCTGCCCCGACCTCTGTCCGGCGGCGAGCGTCGTGCTGGTGGACACGGTCCTGACGGGCATCGTGGCCTCCGACTCGAGCTACCGGGGGTACTTCGCTCCGGCGGAGGCGCAGATCCTCGCGCTGGCCGACCTGGATTCGCTGCGGTCCGTGGCGCTGGTGCGCTTCGGCGCCCGGGACAGCACCTGGTACCCTTCCACGAACGACACCGCGGTGAAGATCGCCACGGTGGACAGCGTGCAGCTGCGGATCACGCTCGCCAGCCGCGACACCACGGCGAAGAACCTGCGCATCCTCGTGTACCGGATCCCGGCCGCCTTCGACACCGGCATGACCTGGGCCGACGTCCAGCCCTACCTGGCGGATTCCGAGCTCGTGGACACGATCGCCGTCGCCGACACCGTGACGAGCGGCGACGTGCTGTGGACGCTCCCGCACGGCGTGGTGGACACCATCACGGGGGCCGATGCCGGCGTCGTCGCGTTCGCGTTCGCCGTGCGGGCGTCGTCGAAGACGGGTCTCGGCCTCACCTCCACCGAGGATGCGTCGGGCGGGCCGCATCTGGAGTGGTTCGTCCACGCCGGGGCGCCGCGCGACACCCTCACCCACGCGTTCCTGGTCGGCACCGACTATGACACCTTCGTCTACGACCCGCCCCCGACCATGCCGGCGAGCGCGCTGGTCGCGGGGGGCCTCCCCTCGGCGCGTTCGATCATCCGGCTGCAGCTGCCGCGGGAGGCGATTGACTCGGTGCGGGTGGTCCGGGCGACGCTGATCCTGACGCCGATGCAGCGGGCGCGCGGCCTGCCGAAGGAGAGCTTCCTCCTCTCGGCGCGGGGGATCGTGCGGGACCTCGGACCGAAATCGGTGATCTTCGCCGACACGTCGGCGGGCGGGACGGCGTCGGTGGCCGTCGGCGACTCGAACGAGGTCCACATCGAGGTGGGGCGCCTGCTGCGGGCCTGGGGGACGACGGCCGGCGACTCGCTCCCGAGGGTGATCATGCTCCTGGGCGAGCCGGAAGGAGGCGGGATGACCGAGGTGACCTTGGGCCGGGGGAACGCCGGCGCTGCAGCGCCGCGCCTCCGCCTGACGTTCGTCCGGCCGTATCCGTTCGGGCTGCCATGAGCCGCCGCGCGCTCCTGCTCGCGGCGCTCGCCGCGCTCGCCCTCCCGGCGGCAGCGCGGGCCGACTCCGTCTTCGGCATCCGGGGTATCGGGCTCCTCGGCAGGCCCCTTTCCGCCCGTGCGTCCATGTCGGGCGGGGCCTTCGCGCTGTTCGACGGCACCAGCGCCCTGAACCCGGCCTCCCTCGGCCAGATCACCGTCACGTCCGGCTGGGGCACGTTCGCCGCCACGACCCGGACGTTCAGCGACGGGCCGCTCGGGGCCACGCTGGGCAGCACCCGCTTCCCCCTCTTCGGTCTCGCGCTGCCGGTCGGCCGCCGCGCGGTGGTCGGGTTGTCGGTCAGCGACTTTCTCGACCGGACATGGGCGGACAGCACCAGCCAGGACACCACCCTGCGTGACAGCGCGGTGACGGTCGCGGACGTCGCGAGCAGCACCGGCGGAGTGTCCGACATCCGGCTGGCCGGCGCCTACCGGCTCAACGATGCCGTCTCCGTCGGCCTCGGCGTGCACGTGCTGGCGGGCTCGACGCGTCTGTCGATCGCGCGCACGTTTACGGCGACGTCATTCAGCAACTACAGCGAGGTCGCCACCACGACCTTCTCCGGACTCGGCATCTCCGCCGGCGTCCAGGCGCGGCTCGGACCGCGGTTGGCGGGCGCGGCGTCCTTGCGCATCAACGGGCGGCTCAAGGCCTCGGTCCCGAGCGGCGCCTCCACCACCGTCGCGCTCCCCCTCGAGCTCGCGGCGGGAGTGTTGTACGTGCCCCTGAACGGCCTCGGCGTGTCGGTGTCGGCGGACTACCAGACCTGGTCGCGCTCCGCCGCCGATCTGGCCGCGGCGGGCCAGCCCGGCACGCGCAGTGTCTGGAACGTCGCTGCCGGCGCGGAGATCACCGCGGTACGCTGGCGCGGCGAGACCCTCCCGATCCGCGTCGGGTACCGCTGGCGCCAGCTGCCGTTCGGCATCGGGACGGTGGCGGCGACGGTGCCCCTGAGCGAGCACGCGGTGAGCGCCGGATTCGGCCTGCTGCTGGCGGGGGGGCGCGCGACCTTCGACATCGGCGGCGAGACCGGCTCGCGCAGCGCCGGGACTGCCTCGGAGCGATTCACCACCGCGTTCGTGGGGCTGACCGTCCGGCCGTGAACGTCCTGCTCCACACCTTCGGCTGCAAGGCCAACCAGTACGACACCGAAGTGGTCCGGCAGCGTCTCGAGGCCGCGGGGTGCCGCGTCGTCGCGACGGCCGCCGAGGCGGACGCCGCGGTGGTGAATTCCTGCGTTGTGACGCACGTCGGGGAGGCGAAGCTGCGCGGATTCGTGCGGCGGCTCGCGCGCGCGCGCCCCGGCATCCGCACGGTGGTGATGGGGTGCGCGGCGGCGGTGGACGACGGTCGCCTGGCGGCGCTGCCGGGTGTCGCCTCGGTGGTGCGCGGCGCGGACGACGCTCTGGTGGCGGAGGCGCTCGGAGTACGGGTGGGTCCGTCACTGCCGCTGCGGTCCTTCACCGGACACGGCCGGGCGTGGCTGAAGGTGCAGGACGGCTGCGACGAGCATTGCACCTTCTGTGCGACGGTGCTCGCGCGCGGGGCGAACCGCTCGACCGGCCCCGAGGCCCTCGTCGCCCAGGCGGCGCTCCTCGCCGAGCGCCACCCGGAGATCGTCCTCACCGGGGTGCACATCGGGTCGTGGGGCCGCGATCTGGATGGCGGCTGGACCCTGGGCCGACTGGCCCGGCTCCTCGTGGAGCGCGTGGCGGAGGTGCGATTCCGGCTCTCGTCGGTCGAGGCGACGGAGGTGGACGACGAGCTGCTCGCGCTGATGGCCGGCTCGCCGGGCCGGCTGGCGCCCCACCTGCATGCGCCGCTGCAGTCGGGGAGCGACCGCGTGCTCCGCCGCATGGGGCGTCACTGGTACACCTCGGCGACCTACGCGCGGCGGATCGAGGGGATCGCCGCGCGGGTGGCGCCCTTCGGCTTGGGCGCCGACGTCGTGGTGGGCTTCCCCGGCGAGACCGCCGCGGACCACGCGGCCACCGTCGCGCTGGTGCGGGACCTCCCCTTCACCTACCTGCACGTGTTCCCGTATTCGGCCCGCGAGGGGACGGCGGCGCCTCGCCTCGGCGCCCCCTCTGCGCCGGAGGCGGTGCGCGAGCGGACGGCGGAGCTCCGCGCCATCGCGGAGGCGCGCGAGGCGGCGCACCGGAGCACTCGCGCCGGCGCCCTGGCCGACCTGGTGATCGAAGGTCGCCGAGCCGGGTACCACGACGCGGTGACAGAGGATTACCTCGCTGTTCGGATCCCCTCCGACGCGCCGTGGGTGTCGGGCCGGCGACGGGTGCGAGGCCGCCTCGTCGCGCGCGACGGCGCGCTGCACGCGGAGGCCGCGTGAGCACCGCGCCGCGGTACTTCATCGAGACGTACGGCTGCCAGATGAACGTCGCCGACGGCGAGCTGATGGCGGGGCTGCTGCGCCGCGAGGGCTACGAGGCCGCCACGTCCCCCGATGAGGCTCACGTCATCCTGGTCAACACCTGCGCCGTGCGCGATCACGCCGAGCAGCGCGTGATCGGGCGCGTCGGCGAGCTGAAGCGGCACAAGCGCCCCGACGGGGTGCTGGGCGTGGTGGGGTGCATGGCGCAGCGGCTCGGGGAGCGCCTCCTGGAGCAGGCGCCGCACGTGGATTTTGTGGTGGGACCCGACGGCTACCGCCAGCTGCCCCTCCTCATCGGCCGAGCCCACGAGGGCGAGCGCCGCGCCGCGACCGCGTTCGACGCCACCGAGCACTACGAGGATGTCCTCCCCGAGCGGCATACGGCCGCTTCGGCGTGGATAACCGTGCAGCGCGGCTGCGATTATCGGTGCACGTTCTGCATCGTTCCGATGACGCGGGGGCCGGAGCGGAGCCGCACTTTGGCCGATGTCGTGCGTGAGGCGGAGCAGGTGGCCGCCCGCGGCGTGACGGAGGTGACGCTCCTTGGCCAGACGGTCAACTCGTATCACGATGGCGCCCACGACTTCGCCGACCTCCTGCGGGCCGTCGGCGGCGTGCCGGGCATCCGGCGCGTGCGGTTCACGAGCCCGCATCCCAACGACTTCTCCGACCGGGTCGTCGCGGCGATGGCGGAGGTCGTGGCGGTGTGCGAGCACGTGCACCTGCCGGCGCAGAGCGGCTCGTCGCGGGTGCTCAAGAGGATGCTGCGCCGCTACACCCGGGAGGAGTACCTCGGCGTGGTGGGGCGGCTGCGCGCCGCGATCCCAGACGTGGCCCTCACCACCGACCTCATCGTCGGCTTCCCGGGCGAGTCGGATGCCGACTTCGCCGAGACGGTGTCGCTGGTCGAGGAGGTCGGGTTCGACGACGCCTTCACCTTCCGCTTCAGCCCCCGCGAAGGGACGGCGGCCACGCGGCTCCCCGACGCGGTCCCCGACGCTCTGGCGGCGGAGCGGCTCGAGGTGCTTATTGGAACGGTCCGGCGCATCGCCCGCGCGCGCAACGCGGCGCTGGTCGGGGCGACGGCCGAGGTGCTGGTCGAGGCGGAAGCGAAGCGGGGAGGTCTCCTCCAGGCGCGCACCCGCCAGCACCGGACGGTGCTCATCGAGGGGCCCGCATCGTGGATCGGGTCGTACCGCACCGTGCGGCTCGTCGGCACGACCGGCGCGACCTTCACCGGAATGCCGGCCACGCCCACGCTGGAGGTGGTCGCGACATGAAGAACGTCACCGAACAGCTCGTGACCCGGGCCTTTCAGGAGCTCATGCCCAATGTGCCGGAGCTGTGCGACTGCGCCGTGTGCCGCGAGGACGTGCTGGTCTACGCCCTGAACCGCCTGCCGCCGCATTACACCTCCACGCTGAAGGGGGAGGTCGTCTCCACGCTCGAGCTGGAGGCTGGGCAGGGCTCGATCGACGTGACGGTCGTGTTGCTCGACGGGATGCGGCGCGTGGCCGACGCCCCCCGCTGCAAGAAGGCGCTGACGCGCAGCTCCTAGACACATCGGGCCGGCGCTGACGTGCCGGCCATCGTCCTGGCAGCAGCGGGATTCGTGGCCGGCGTTCTCGCCGGCCTTTCTGTTGCCCCCGCGCTCTGGCCGGCATGGTCCGCCTGTGCCGTAGCGGCGGCGGTGTTGTGGGCGCGGTCGCGCTCCGTCTCGATCGTCTGCCTGGGGCTCGCCGCCGGCGGGATGTGGGGGGCGTCGGCCGCCGCCCGCGGGGCCCTTTCGTGCGCCGCCCACCGGCAGGACGGAGAGCGAGTGGCGCTGATCGTGGAGCCGTGGGACCGGCAGGTCCCCGGCCGCCGCGCGCTGGTCCGGGTGCGCTGGCCCGACGCGTGCCGCGCGACGCTCGCCACGCAGTTCCCTGCGGCGATCCCCGGGCCGCGGGGGACCGCCGCGATCGTGGGGGCTTGGTACCGAGGGCCGGCACGCGGCGCCGCGTGGTGGCCGGTGCGCGCCGGCGCAGGCGGCTGGATCGTCGTCCGTCGGTCGCGTCCCCTTGACTCCACGCCGTCGGTGCGAGCCCGTCTCCGTCTCGACGCCGAAGACCGGCTGGCGGGGCTCTTCGGCGAGGAGCGGTTCCCGCTGGTGAGTGCGCTCACCCTCGGGTCCTCCAGCCAGCTCGACCGGCCGATGCGCGCCACCTTCGCGCGCGCCGGCCTCGCGCACATCCTCGCGATCTCCGGGCTGCACGTGGCGATCCTCGCCGCTGCGCTCGTGACGCTCCTCCGCCTCGCGGGGGTCCCACCGGCCCGCGCGCGCCTCCTCGCCGTCCCCGCGATCGCCGGCTACGTCTGGCTCCTCGGGCTCCCGCCCCCCGCGCTCCGCGCCGCATGGCTGCTCGCCGTCTGGGAGCTGGCCCGCGCGCGCCAGCGCCCGCCTCTGCGCAGCGGCGTCCTCGCCGTGACCGCTCTCGGCGTCGCCGTCCTCGACCCCTTCGCCGTGGCCGAGGTGGGGCCGTGGCTGTCGTTCGCCGGGGCCTGGGGAGCGGCGGAGGGCGCGCGCTGGTGGGACGCGCTCGACTGGACGGCGCGCGTCCGGGAGGGGCGCTTCTTCGGCGTCGGTCAGATGGCTGCGGTTTCCCTCGGGGCCACGCTCGCCACCGCGCCCGTCAGCGCTTTGGCGTTCGGCACCGTCGCGACCGCCGCCGTGGTCACGAATCTGGTCGCGGTGCCGACCGTCGGGGTGGCGGTGCCGGCGCTCGCGCTCTCGCTCGGCCTCTCCTTCATGGCCGCCGGGCTGGCCCGTCTCGCGGCGGCGGCCGCCGGCGTCGCGCTCGACCTCCTCGAGATGGTGGCCGTGCGGGGGAGCGCGCTCCCCTTCGCCACCGTCACGGTCGCCGGCCGGGCTACGGCCGTCGCGGCGCTCCTCGGGCTCTTCTGGCTCTGGCGGCGCATCGCGCTCCCCCGGCGGCTCGCGCCGTATCCGGCGATCGCGCGCTGGCGCGCAGCGACGGCCGCGGCTGTCCTCGGCGCCGCCGGGATCTGGTGGCCGGTCATCCCGCACCCCGGCTCGGGTTTCAGCCCCGGCCGCCTGGAGATAGATTTTCTCCCCGTCGGGCAGGGGGATGCGGCGGTGCTCCACACCCCCGGCGGGCGATGGATCCTCGTGGACGGCGGGCCGCGCGTCGCGGGGCACGACGCGGGCGCCACGATCGTCGTGCCGTACCTGCGGGACAACGGCGTGCGCCGGCTGTCGGCCGTCGTCTCCTCGCACGGCGATGCGGACCACCTCGGAGGGCTGCCCGCGGTACTGCGCGCGTTCCCGGCCGACCTCGTTCTGGAACCCGGCGAGCCCCGGACATCCGGACTGTACCGGGAGTGGCTGTCCGCCGTCGCGCGCGCCGGGGCGCGCTGGCGGCCGGCGCGCGCGGGGGACTCGCTCGCCGTGGACGGCGTGGTGCTCCGCGTCCTGCACCCCGACAGCGCCTGGATGACGGAGGGGTTGCCCGCGAACGAGAACGGGGTGGTGCTGCGGGTCGAGTTCGGCGCGTTCCGGGCGCTCTTTCCGGGAGACGCGGGCTTCGCGATGGAGACGGCCCGCGCGGCGTCGGTGGGTCCGGTCACGCTCCTCAAGGTGGCTCATCACGGCAGCCGCTCGGCGACGGGCGCCGCGTGGCTGGCCGCGCTCGTGCCGCGCGTGTGCGTGGTGTCGGTCGGGGTGAACACCTTCGGGCAGCCCGCCGCCGAAGTGCTGGCCGCGCTCGCCGCGGCGGGATGCCGCACCTTCCGCACCGACGCGGACGGCCGGATCCGCGTCAGCACCGACGGGCGGGGCGCCTGGGTGCGGACGCGCGAGGGCACCATCGCGGTGCCGCTCGACCATCAGCAGGGGGCGATGTGAGACCGCAGCGCTTGAACCGGATCATCACGATCGAGCGTTTCATCGTGGACCAGGAGCGCCTCCACCCGGAGGCGACCGGGGAGCTCTCCAACCTGCTCTACGATCTCGCGCTCGCAGCGAAGGTGATCAACAGCCACGTCCGGATGGCCGGCCTCGCCGACATCCTCGGTTCCGAGGGAATCGTGAACGTGCAGGGGGAGATCGTCCAGAAGCTCGACCAGTTCGCCAACGAGACCATCAAGGACTCGCTGTTGCACGCCGGTCGGGTGGCGGTGGTGGCGTCGGAGGAGGACCCGGAGCCGATCGCGCCCCCCGACGACTACCCCATCGGCAAGTACGTCGTCCTCTTCGATCCGCTCGATGGGTCGTCGAACATCGACGTGAACATGTCCATCGGCTCCATCTTCGCCATCCACCGCCGCGTGACCGAGGGGCGCGGGCCCGGCCTCCTCCAGGACTGCCTCCAGCCGGGGCGCGCCCAGGTGGCCGCCGGGTATATCCTGTACGGGTCCAGCACGATGCTGGTGTACACCACGGGCCATGGCGTGCACGGCTTCACCTACGACTCGACGATCGGCGAGTTCCTTCTCTCGCACCCCGACATCCGCACGCCGCCGGTCGGTGCCTGCTACAGCGTCAACGAGGGCAACTTCCCCCGCTGGAGCCCCGAGGTGCAGACGCTCGTCCGGCGCTTCAAGGGACTCGACGAGCGCTACGAGGCGAAGACCGCCCGCTACACCGGCTCCCTCG